>JBIKQC010000272.1:0-6759 GCA_044349855.1 Saprospira sp. | reverse complement strand
TAAAGCTTGAGATTTGATTATACGCTTTTAGTCTCCAAGGAGTGCGAATAAAACAAGGGCCGTCCAGACTTTTTGGATGGCCCCTTTTTTATTTTCAGTTATAATGATCAAATTATTATTCCTTATACTTTTTTCCAGACATATCAACTACGGTAGCTGAAGCCTGTTGCGTGCTGAACATTAAAACATCCTGAATATTGATATGAGCAGGGCGTGTCGCAATATAATAAATTGTTTCCGCTACATCCATAGGAGTCAAAGGCGTGAAGTTTTCATAAATATTTGCTTTTTGCTCATTGCCATCAAAACGTACCAGGGCAAATTCAGTTTCTACATGCCCCGGATGTACTGCAGAAACACGAATGCCATGCTTGTGTAAATCAAGTCGTAGGCCTTTGGTCAGCATATCTACCGCTGCTTTAGTGGCACAATAAACGTTACCGTCTGTATAAGCCTCCTTTCCTGCAACAGATCCGATGTTGATAATAAAACCGGTTCCACGTTCTACCATTCTTGGCGAAATTGCACGTGTAACGTATAACAATCCTTTTATGTTGGTATCGATCATGGTTTCCCAATGATCCAAATTTCCCAAATGGAATGGAGAACGGCCTTTTGCCAAACCTGCATTATTGATGAGAATATCAACATCTCTCCAGGCCTCGGGCAATTCTTTTATCGCCTTATTGACTGTATCAAAATCTCTGACATCAAAGCAAAGTGTTTCCAACTGTACCGGAAAACGGGCGGACAACTCAGCCTTTATTTCATCAAGTCTATCAGCACGTCGGCCCGTAACAATTACCTTGTAGCCATTCAATGCAAAAAGTTCAGCCAATGCACGACCAATTCCCGAAGTAGCCCCGGTCACCATGACAACAGTATCTTCATTTGGATGTTTGATAGGCTCTCCAAATACCTCATCTTCCTCAGAAGATATAGGCACAGGATTATAGACTGAATAAAGTATATCGGCCTCTGCCGTTCTATGCTCATTGCTAATGAGACAGGCCTGAAGATAATTCGATTTAGCCAATCCGTTCTGCCCAAGTTTGTACTGACAATTGGCCAGTTCCAGATAAGCTATATCGAAGGCAGGATTAAGATCAATTGCCCTTTGCAGCATATCGGCAGCACGGTGATAGGATTCAAAATTCTTTGAAAGGTGGACCGCATATTCATAAAAAAACAGATCGGTTTCTTCATTGCAGAACATAGCCTTTTTATAAAGATCATCCACTAAAGCAGCTTCTCCGTCAAAATGATTATTTATAATTCTTGCCAGCCAAATAAGGGCTCTGCCGTTCATAGGTTCCA
Source organism: Saprospira sp. (assembly GCA_044349855.1). Lineage (GTDB taxonomy): Bacteria > Bacteroidota > Bacteroidia > Chitinophagales > Saprospiraceae > Saprospira. The sequence goes on along the minus strand of JBIKQC010000272.1, from coordinate 5,442 downwards.
ATTTCAAAATACGCTGATAACACTGGCGGGACAACTGAAAATCTCCTTCTTCTGCAGCTGACTCTGCCAGATAAAAAAGCAGATCCGGGTTATTCATTTCTTCAGGATTCGAATTTATCGTTTTAGGCTCATCACTGATAGGTTTATCTATCCCCTTTTGCTCTTCGCTATTATTCAGATTATCCATATTTCCAATATTTGTTGCTAATTCTAAAGCTATTACATTTTCCTCTCCTGATTCCTTTTTGTTATAAACTTCCAATATCAGGGGAGTTTCAACTATTTCTGGTTTTTTCTCACTGAGATCGAAAAGTACAAATGATTCTACTTTTTCTTCCTCCTCAATCGTTTCCGTTATTTCAATTTTTGCTGAATGTTGCCCTTCCTTTTCAGTAACCAATTGAGTAAAATCAACTAGACTTTCACTTAATAATTCCTTTATTGTTTCTTTTTGTTCTGTTACCGGTTCAATCTCCTGCACAGGAATCTGCAATTTGGCTTTATCAAGAAAATATTTAAATCCATCAGCAGAAAACTGCTCCCAACTGATTGGCTGTAAATGATTTATTTTTCTAAGAAAAGCTCCAATATTGGTAGAAATGCTTTTTGCAACTTCTTTTTGGAGTTCCAATTCAATAAGTTCAACCCCATCGCTGCTGTTACAAAGTTTATTAAGCCTTATCCACTCTTCATACCAAAAATCGCGATATTGCATGACTTCATGTATCGAATTTATTTTTGTCGGATAATTTACAAATTCGCCGGAATTATCATTTTTCTGTCTACGGCTATCCACAAGTACTGACAAAACTTTATCGCTATTGTCTTGAAGAAGATTAATCAGATACTCCATGACAGATTGTGATTTTAATAAATCATCACAAATAAACACTAAAATATTTTCTCTCGTATTTTCTGATTGCGCTTCAATTGTTATCGGATTTGGGTTCGTCTCAACTATTATTTGAGTACCCTTAAAAAAACTTAAAAATTGATTAGCAAAATGATCATTTTCTTTTGCATAAATTAAATAATATGACATAAAAGTCTGATTTTTATATTTCGTTTTTATTTACGAAACATCTTAGTAATTTAAAATTAGTAATTGGGCAAAAATAACAATATATTTCCAATGAATAGTTTTTTATAATGACAAGGCTAAAGAGTCAGCTGAAGCAGATTATTTAGTGCCCCGTAAAAAAATGATAAAAAACATCATTCGGATAGCAGAGTTTTCTTTTTAATAGCTTTTGCTATTTACGATCGATAACTTTTTGTCGAAAATACCTAAATCAAAGATAAAAAATTATATTTCGATAATTTTTTATTGTAAATTATTCACAGGTTTCGATTTGTGTGGATATTTTTTCGAAATCTTACGTTTTAAGGTTTTAATGTCCACCATTTACAAACTGTAGATTTTTAAACTTACTATGAAACCATACATTGCGGCGCTATGCTGTTTTGCAATTGTTTTTTCGATATTTTCCTGTGGGACAAACAACAGTGAATCCTTAGGTTCCGGCACTGTTTGGAGTCCTACTAAAAAGGATTTATCCTCAAGAAATAATCTGGAAGAACTTGATTTATCAGAAAATAATATTTCGGGTATTTCAAAAGGTATTGGCAAATTGAAAAAATTGAAATATTTGAATTTGCGATCCAACAGAATTACTTCACTGCCCGCAGAAATTGAAGAATTGAAAATGCTTACAAAAATTAACTTGGCAAAGAATGAAATTGCTGAATTTCCGGAGGCACTGCTCAAATTGGAAAACATTCAGGAGATAGATCTGCGTTATAACAAATTGGCAACCATACCACAAGGGATTGGTGATCTAAAAAATCTGCATACCTTATATCTTAATGGCAACAATATTGACCCTGCAAATCAATCTCAACTCAGAGACTGGTTACCCAAAACCAAACTTGTATTTGGAAGTGGCGCTAAGTAAATAATGTGAATCAAGGGTTGGATTTTATAAAACTAATATATTCACAAAACCTTGTTAAACAATCAAACAGGTCACCCTTACGGGGCTTTTTTTCATCTTATTCAATTATAGCTAAGAACATTTGACTCCTACGGAGCCATTTTTCGCTCCAGAGGAGCGACCTGTTCTTAGTATTAAGATGTAAACAAAAAATTTTAAGCCCCGTAGGGGTGACCTGTTAAGACTGCGCATTGTTTGTATAAATGCCATATTGCCAAATTATTATGGCAAATATTTCTAAGCCGTTGATATAAAAAAAGACCTTTTTCAACCCTTGATTCGCATAAATAACAATTCCTAATTATCAATGAAAGCATTAGTCCTTGAAGCCGTAAATACGGCTCCCGTATTTAAAGAAGTTGAAACGCAAAGCCCAAAAGCAGGTGAAGTTCTTATAAAAATCGAAGCAGCGGCACTCAATCATCGGGACATTTACATCTCACAGGGACTTTATCCCAATATTCAAACCCCTGTAATACAGGGCTCTGATGGGGCCGGAACAGTTGTTGAATTGGGTGCCGATGTTTCTGCAAAATGGTTGAATAAATCGGTAATCATCAATCCAAATAATAATTGGGGAGACAACCCTGCTGTACAGGACAAAAAATACCATATCTTAGGTATGCCCAGCAATGGGACTTTGGCTGAATATCTCTGTGTCAAAGCCGATAGATTGGTAGAAAAACCGGAACATCTCAGTTTTGTACAGGCGGCTGCATTGCCTTTAGCCGGACTCACTGCCTACCGTTCCCTATTCACAAAGGCCGGGCTCAAAAAGGGTGAAAGACTTTTGGTTTCAGGTATTGGCGGAGGAGTAGCACTCATGGGCTTTCAGATGGCAATGGCTATAGGCGCGGAAGTTTGGGTTACATCAGGTTCTGATGAAAAAATAGATCTGGCAGTTTCTTTGGGTGCAAAAGGCGGCATCAATTACAAAACCGAAAATTGGCACAAAGAATTGGAGAAAAAAGCGAATGGCGGTTTTGATGTAATTCTCGACAGCGCGGGCGGAGAAGGATTTCAATATTTTCTTGATCTGGCCAATCCGGCAGCAAGAATAGTTTTCTACGGAGGCACCCGCGGCAGTTTCAAAGTCAGTCCCCAAAAAATGTTCTGGAAACAACTCTCCATGTTCGGTTCTACTATGGGCGATGATTCTGATTTTTCCAATATGGTCACACTTTTCAATGAATATAAAATTGAACCCTTTGTAAAAGAAACCTGGTCTCTCTCCGATGGAGCAGAGGCATTTAAACATATGGACGAAGGTCAGCAGTTCGGGAAAATTGTACTTTTACCTTAGTTTTATTTTATCATTTTTTAAATTAACAATAATAATCTTGGCAAAAAGCTAAATTATGTAGCTCTACTTGGAATAATTATCTAATTTTAACAATTAATACTTTATCAAATGAAAAAATTACTCTTTCCAATCATTCTATTTTTTGGACTATCTTTCAACCTCAAAGCTCAGGACCGTATTGAAGAAGCTGCTAATTTTGCTGCCGATTATATGTGTAATTGCGTAAATAAGGTTTATGCAGAAATTGATCCAGAAATCAGAGATATCATTATCAAACTTTCAACAATGTCTGAAGACGATGTTGCTGAAATGATGGGCAACCTTTCAGAAGAAACTATTATTAAAATTGGGGAACAGTCTGAAATTATGTCGAGCGAAGAGAAATCAGCTGAATTCGAAGCCTGCAACAACAAAATGGTTGACGAACTCACAAAAAAATACTCAGATGTTGATGAAGCCGATATTTCAGAAGAAGAAATGTTGGGATTGATACTTGACCGCTTGAGCAAAAAGAAAAAATGTGAATTCACTTATGTCCTCATGAAAATCGGGATGGCCCAAAATACTGAAATTATCGAAGAAGAAAATGTAAATGACAGCGACAGCGGCGAAGAGGGCCAATAATGATTTCAAAAATAATTAGTTTTACTGCCGAAATATGTTTATTTATTTCGGCAGTTTTTTTTTAAAAAAGGTATCATTATTGATCCGGTACTTATCTGTTAAAAAATCAAAACACCTTCATGAAACTTTTATTATTTTTACTAGAACTTTGTCAAATCACTTTATCAAATACTCAAAACAGTAACGTTATCAACGCTAAAATTACTGCTCAACAAAATTTTGAGATTAATCAACCGACGCTCCTATCCATTGAAATAACTAATAACAGTGAGGAAACAGTCCAACTTCTTCAATGGAATACACCACTTGAAGGTCTTCACTGCAAACTTTTAGAAATAAGTGATTCTGAAGGAAAACAGATTCCATATGTAGGTATCATGGTCAAAAGAGGAAATCCAAAACCCAAACACTTTATGAGTATTAAAGCCGGAGAAAAAGTCGAGGTCAATCTGGATTTTTCGGAAGCTTATAAAATTACAAGCCCAGGTGTTCATAAAATTCAGCTTAAATTCCGGACAACCCTGAAACATAACAAGAAATCAGAAATGATTTACTGTGAAAGTAATATTATAGACGTCAACTTCAAATAAATTGAATCCAAATAATTAAAGAATTTTTATACTTAAAAATAGAAAGTTTTACAATAATGCCCTTACTTTTTAGAAAAGCAGGTATTTTACTCATTTCCTCAATTGCACTTTTGGTCCCATCTTCCTGATGACAACAAGCTAAGCTTTCTGTAAGGCAGAATTGGCCTAACTCATAGCAAAAGTTGAAAATAGTGTATTGATTATTTTAACCCAGATCCGTCATTAGAGTTCGTGATGAAAGCCTAAAGGGCAAAGAAAATAAGTACTCACGGAGTTTTTTGGGGTGAAGAAATAGTTACCCCTATTTCAAAGCCCAAAAAACGAGTAAGTGCTTAGTTTCACAGCAATTTAGGCTTGGAATAGAATTTCTAATAACGGATTTGGGTTTAAGCAGAATAATTCTCATAATTTTAAAATTTGAGCAATTATTTACGTCAGTTTATTGCTATTAGTTTAAGATTGGCTAAAATTTAACAACGCCAAGTCTTTTACCTGCTTTGGTTGATAATCTGATAAAAATCATTTCTTTTTTAATCAGTTCCCAATCCAAAAATATGCTGTAAATATCAGCCTGAGGGGCCGACAAAGTTCCACGGTAATGAAGCCTGCCCAATACATCGAAGATGTCATAAACATAATCTCCGGGCTCTTTGATATTGAATTTCAACAAAAGCTGCCCTTCCACCCAAGGCTGAACACTCAACGCATTTTCAGGAATTGCCTGTCTTTGATTCAAAATCTGCATACTCTTTCCAATATTCAAACGGCCGCCACTGCTGGTTTTTCCATCAAGTACTGTCAAATCATCGGCGCCCAATATTAACATATTTCTAATTTCTATCGCAGCATCGGCCGATTCCGTTTTTAAAAAATCTGTCCATCTTTGATCAGGAAAAGCCGACAATAATGCAATTGCCGCAGTTACATGCGG
>JBIKQC010000270.1:0-6779 GCA_044349855.1 Saprospira sp. | reverse complement strand
ACACTTTCCGGGCCAGCGGCGCGGGCGGTCAGCATGTAAACAAGACTGAATCTGCTGTACGGGTACGTCACTTGCCGAGCGGACTGGTCGTAGAGTGCCAGGAAGAGCGATCTCAACATCAGAATCGGGACAAAGCCATGCAAATGCTCCGTTCCGAACTCTATAAAATGGAGATAGACAGAAGAAATGAAGAACGCGACAAAGTTGAAGCCGGCAAAATGAAAATTGAGTGGGGTTCACAGATCCGAAGCTATGTTTTGGATGATAAACGCATCAAGGATCACCGTTCCAATCATCAGACTCACAATATCAAAAGGGTATTGGATGGTGATATTGATGATTTTTTGAAGGCTACGCTGATGGCGATGAAGCAACTTTAAATGATAATTTGATGTGCGGATATGCGGATGTGAGGATTACTCCAATATCTAAATCCGCACTTTTTTAGTTTTTAATTCTAATTCATATTTTAGTAACTAATTATTCGGTTTTTCATCCGCACATCAACAAAACTTGTCTCGGCATAATACGAGATCCACACATTTTTTATTTCCATCCAAATTATCTGTATGGTTGCTTAAATGATAATTTGATGTGCGGATTTGCGGATTTTTCCAATATCTAAATCCGCACTTTTTAGTTTTTTTGATTCAATTTGCTCCAAAATTATTAACCTTATTTTAGTAACTAATTATTTGGTATTTCATCCGCACAACTTGTCCCGACCCAAGACGGGATCACCACATCCGCACATTCGCACATCAAAACATATGTACAGTAACACCCTCCTCAAAGATAAAATCATCCTAGTCACAGGCGGCCGCAGCGGCATAGGCTACAGCATTGCTGAAAATGCCATGAAATACGGCGCAAAGACAGTATACATTGCTTCCCGCAATAAAGAAAAAATGCAGCCTGCAGCAGCAGAACTCAAAAAACTGGGAGACTGCCGCAGTTTTGTCTGCGATATCAGAGATATAGATCAGGTAACTGCTATGGCCGATTTTATTATGGAACAATCTGGCAGACTTGATATTTTGGTCAACAATGCCGGAGGTCAGTTCCCCTCTGCTGCTGAAGATATCAGTATAAAAGGCTGGAATGCTGTTGTAAACAATAATCTGAACGGTACCTGGTACATGACACAGACAATGGCCAATCGTTTTTTCATCCCGCAGCAATCGGGAATTGTGGTGAATATAATTGCCAATATTTTCCGCGGTTTTCCGGGTATGGTACATACCGGAGCTGCCCGCGCAGGCGTGGACAATATGACAAAAACCCTTGCCGTAGAATGGGCCAAATTTAATATTCGTATCAATGCCGTTGCGCCGGGTATTATCGCCTCATCAGGTTTAGAAAATTATCCGCCGGAACTTTTTCAGGGCATAGCCGACCGCATTCCGATGAAGCGCCTCGGCTCTCCGCAGGAAGTTGCTGATCTCAGTCTTTTTCTGATGAGTCCATTGGCCACATTTATCACCGGAGAAACGGTGTATGTGGATGGCGGTCAGAGATTATGGGGCGATGTTTTTGAATTGTAGAGACGCGATAAATCCCTCTACTCCTTTATCACCCTCACAGTAATCTTCACATCCCTTTCCGGACGGTCATTGCCATCTGTCATCAGTGTTACTATACTGTCAATGACATTCAGCCCTTCGTAAACGCGGCCGAAAACGGTATAATTCATATCGAGTTGAGGAGCGCCTCCCATCAGTTTGTACAATTTACGCTGTTCGGGACTGTAGGCAATACCCAATTCCCGCTCGTTTTTATCCAGCTGTTCATCGCTGACCTGACTGCCATGAACTATATAAAACTGTGATCCGGAGGACTTTTTCTCGGGATTGACCTCGTCCGGTGAACGTGCAGCTGCCAAAGCCCCTTTGATATGATAATAGCGGTTACTAATTTCCGCAACCTGCTCATTTCCAGAACTGTTGGCACCTAAACGCTGTTTGGGCTTGGCATTTTTTGAAGTGGGGTCTCCGCCCTGAATCATAAAATTCTTTATAACCCTGTGGAACATGGTCCCATCGTAAAATTTGTTCTTGGCCAGTTTAATAAAATTGGCCCGATGCTCCCCCGCTTCGAAAAAGATTTCAATTTTCATAGTCCCAAATTCCGTGTCCATCTCCACCAAAGATGAAAATGGATCGGGTTCAAACTTAGTTGGAACCGTATCTTTTACCTGTTCGGGGTTTATAATAATATTAGGCTGTTTAGTACATTTGCATTCTAAAAAGAGCAAAAGCAATAACAGCGCAGAACAAATTTTTAGGATTTGAAAAAGCATGAAAAAAGTATATTTTGAATTTATTTGGGCTAAAGGTAAAATGTATTTTCAATTATTCAGAAAGAATCGATTGATTATAACAGAGGATTTTCTTAGATTTTTGCAACTGCATCCAATTTAAGCAAATTTAAAATCCTATTGAAATAGCACATAGTAAGTTTATCCCAAATTTCATCTTACACAGGGCAACAACTCGATCTGTTTTTTTAACCTTGGACTGAAAATCTCTCACAACTGTTTGTTTCCCAGTTTCTATTTGTTGTGGACCATTTTAAAAAATAATCATATTATTTAGTTTAACACAGGGACAAGTATTAAACCCTTTATCAGAACATAATTATAATAAATACGACCTTGGTCCTTGCTGATAAGTTCTAAATTTTGGTCAGCAATAATCCTGTTTTCACAATTTGTAAAGGGCTTTTTCTAAAATAGGATCCTTTTATAACATGTTTTTGTAAAAAACATTTTTTTTAAAGAATTTATCTTTTCCAACGCCAAAGTTGAAGTAAGATGATTAACAAAACGCCCCCAAATCCAAGCCAAATCCATGAAAACCGTAATCTTGTCCTAACATTTACGATGCCGTCCTGACCAAATAATCGGTAAGAAGCCCAGAAATGAGGCCCATTTTTGGAATCTCCAATCAGTTTTTTCTTAGCTTCCTGAAGAGCAGCTGACTTCGACATCCCCGAGGCCAGATTTTTGTAATATTCCAACATTAGTATTCTTGTTGCCTTGTCTCCGGGATTCCAAAGCGGCAAAAGTGTACTCTCCACTCCTGACTCAGAAAAGGCCAATAAAAAAGCAGCAGCCGGATCTCCAAAACCCAGACTGTCGATTGGGCCTGAAAGGCTCAACAGGGAAATGGGCATACGAAGTTTACCTATTTCATGCGCATAAAAAACTCCGTCGCTTAGGCTATCCGGCAAAAAGCTCATCAGGATTCTGCTGTTCATCGGATTGAGAGCATCTCCTTCGGTGTACAATGCCAGCTGTAAAGCTGCAAAGTTTCCGATATTTGTGGTATTAAATTCCGATTCACTTGCATGCTGATTATGCTGATAATCGCCATAAATAAATCTGCGGTACTTATTCACACTCAGCTCTTTTGCCCATGCTTTTGCCAATTTATAGGAAGACTGATGTTCGGGTTTTTTATTATTGGGCTGATTTTTATAATTACTGACAAAAAAGCTGAGATCCTTTCCTTTGGCAGTTGAAATTTGCAGCACTTCGCTACCAGACCAGAGATAGCGAATCGGCAGTTTGTTAATTAGGTATGAATTATTTGTTTCTCCGGTCAACAATACTTCGAAAGGCAGATTCCACAAAAGTCCGTCGGCTACAATCATCAATTGTCCGATATCAGCTTTCAAAATATCATCAACTAATAATTTATAGAGCGTTTTTGAAGATTTTTCAAAAGTTTCGGAAAGTTGAGGGCTTCGTAGTGCATTGAATACAGACAAAACAGCTGTATTTATTGCTGTTTTATCCAATATCTTCAGACTGACTTTTCCATTAACGATCACAAAACGAAAATATTCTCGCTCTCCTTCAACGAAAATGAGCAAAGTCTGTCCTTTGGGTATTTTTGCGCTAAAATCAGTATTAAAATTTAAATTGTAAAAACTGTTATAATAATCGGGGTATTGCTTTTTTAGCAATTGTAATAGGGATTCCGATTTTGAATCGAGCAATTTCCACTGCTCGAGCAATTGTGTAACAGACGCAACGTTTTTTCTATGGGCGTTGATAATTGCTTTTTCAAGTTCAGATTTATCCAAATTACTTGTTCTGACAATCATTAGCAGAGAATCGGGAACACCCCAATAAATCGGGTGTCTGTTTTCTGTATAAAGCAGACTCCGCTTGCTTATTTTTTTAGACAGTTCCGCCCAAAAAAGTCCTTTTTCTGGGTTATTGAGATAATAAGGCAGTGCTGCCGCACAAAGTTGCTGATTGTAAGTGCGGAGCAATTTTTGAGATGAAGGTGGTAAATATTGTTTTTGCAATTGGCTATGAACCAGCATTATCTTACTTTTTAACTTCTCCGGATCAGCTTTACCATTTTTGCCCGCTTCCAATCTGACAGCTAAAATACGAAGCATATCCAAAGCTGAAAGATAGATCCCCAGGCCATTATTTTCCAAATACAGGGCATTTTCTGCCATTTCAGAATAAGAAATTGCTTTTTGTTCCGACCCGTTTTTTGCCGACAGTTCAGCCAAAAGGAGATACAAATGCCCTAATTCAGGATGTTTGGAACCAAAAGCATTCTTTGCTGTTTGAACCCCATTTAACAGCGCATTTTCTGCCTCAGCATTCAATTTAGAAGCTGAAGCAACTTTCGACTGTTGAATATGGGCTGCAATCTGAGTTAGAATGCTTTTCTGTACCTTTTTCAATAGCCCAAAAGCTTTTGTTACGGCCTCCTTAGCTTCTTTATTTTGGTGGAGGGAAAGATATATTTCGGAGATCAGCAACTGCAATTCTGCAATTTTTATATTATCCGGTTTGTAAAGTCCGGCATAAAGTGCGCTGCTTTTTTCAGCATATGCCAATGCCTTCTTAAACTGACCGCTTACCCATAGTGTGCGGGCAAAGGCAAAATATAGTTTTGCAATAATCAAATCCTCCGCTGCAGGTTTTTTCAATGCAGCATATTCAGCCATTTCGAACTCCCTTATTGCTGCATCTATTAGTTGCTGAGCTTCATAAACCATTCCGATATTAGCATGAATGGCTGTCAGCAAATCTTCCTTTCCAATTGGCTTTGTTTTTACATGTCCCAAAGCCTCCCTTAGATAAGCCATGGCCAAATCATACTGCTGTTTTTGTACAAGAAGCTCAGAGATAGCAATATAGCCCTGAATTTCAAATCGGTTATTTTTCCCAAAATGCTTCACTGATGAGGTCACCAGATTTTCCTGATATACTTTTACCGAATCCGGCAATTCCAAAGAATTAAAATTTTGAGCCATAGTTTCCAATGAACTGCAGTATTTACTCCACATCCCAAGCTTGGCATACAATGGTAATGCTTTACGCATTAAAATATTAGACTGTTCATAAGCAGCATCTGCCATATATATTCTTGCGTCGCGAAAATACTGATTTGCAAGGGCCCTGATTGCTGCATTGGATTGAGCATAAATACCGGATCCCAAAAACAAAAGGGATATTAAATATATAAATCTTAACATAGCGGTCTAAATTGGGGTCGGTCAGCTATTTGTTTTTCTTTTCTTTCCAACGCTTTTGAATAAGAATTCCGCTGAATAAAATCATCAGCACAATAGTAGATATGACAATGGAAAACCATGGAATTGTTATTTTTTTAGTATAATGATCTAAAGCTTGGGCATTAATTGCCGAAAAAGAAAGGAAAAAAAATAATAAGGCTCTCATAGTTTAACATAGAGTGAATAAACAGATTCTATCGATTTAATTCATACAAATCTATACTTTTTTTTGGAATTATTCAGCTTTAAATAATTTTAGAAACTGATTAAAGTCAACCTGAAAACCAACGTTGGTCATAGTAATCGAGTTTACTTAATCATAGCTTTGTATCGAAATGAGCGCAGATTCGTTTCTTCTCATACAAACATTTATAAGCTATCTAAAAAAAAATTATGAATTACGAAATTAATACTGGGCTAAATTATGGTTTACCTGTTAGACAAAGTTCTTTGGAATCTTTAGTTATTGAATTTTCTGATAAGTTGGATAATTTGTTGAACTACAAAAATTCGACAAAACTGGTTTTTACAATTGATAAGACCAATAACGGCAAGGAGATTATTCTAAGTTGTTCTTTCGAAGAATGGAATAGCCTGATATATCTTTTAACTAAGGGTAATGACCTCATTAAAATGGCAAAAAAACTGTTTGAAACGCTGATTGGTTTTTTTGATAGCAACACTAATAAGGATCCACATTAAGCATAACATTGAATAAACAGATTCTAACGATTCAATTAATACAAATCTATACTATTTTTTGGAATCAATCAGCCTTAAATAATTATAGAAACTGATTAAAGTCAACCTGAAAACCAACGGTGGTCATATTAATCAAGGTTACTTAATCATAACTTTGTATCGAAATGAGCGCAGATTCGTTTCTTCTCATACAAACATTTATAAGCTATCTAAAAAAAAATATTATGAACTACGAAATTAATACTGGGCTAAATTATGGTTTACCTGTAAGACAAAGTTCTTTGGAATCTTTAGTTATTGAATTTTCTGATAAGTTGGATAATTTGTTGAACTACAAAAATTCGACAAAACTGGTTTTTACAATTGATGGGACCAATAACGGCAAGGAGATTATTCTAAGTTGTTCTTTCGAAGAATGGAATAGCATGGTTTATCTATTAACTAAGGGTAATGACCTCATTAAAATGGCAAAAAAACTGTTTGAAACGCTGATTGGTTTTTTTGATAGCAACACTAATAAGGATCCACAT
>JBIKQC010000007.1:0-24540 GCA_044349855.1 Saprospira sp. | reverse complement strand
GGGCTAAGGTGTTTTTTGACGGTTTCCCAAGCCTGTATCTGTCCTGCATCGGAAAGCAGATATTGTATGATGCTCGCTTTTTGCAAAGCTTCTTCTATATTGAAAAGTGTTTGTCCGGGTACCCAACCGTCGGCTACAGCTTTGTCCCATGAAGCAGAATCGGGTCTTTGACCAACGATGACATTAATTCCGTTATCACGAAGGTTGAGCGATTGTCCGGGGCCCTGAACGCCATAGCCAATTACTGCTACTACTTCATTCTTGAGTACAGCCTGAGCTTTTTCCAAAGAAAATTCTTCTCTTGTTACGACATTTTCCATTACGCCGCCAAAATTTATAAGTGCCATTTTGATAGTTTTATTGTATTAATAATTTCTGATGATTTTGAATATTTATTATAAATAAGATTCCAGCGTTGCCATTGGTTTGGTTACTGCAACCCTGCCCGAGCGGACAAATTCCAAAAGACCATAAGGCTGCAAATAATTGAGCAATGCCTGGGTTTCATGTCTTTGTCCGGTTTTCTCAAGCACCATAAACGCTTCTTCTACCGAGAGCAGCCTGACATTGTGATTTCTGATCAGCTCTTCCATGAACCCTGCTTTATTCATCGTTTTGGAAGGCAGTTTGTACAAGGCAATTTCCTGAAAAACCGTTTCTTCTTCTTCATGATAAAATGCTTTGAGCACTTCTACCTGTTTTTCAATCTGTTTGACCAGTTTTTGTACAGCATTTTTGTCTTCAAAAACAACAATCGTATAGCGGTGTATGCCGTCAATCTCCGATTCAGAGGCAGCAATACTTTCAATATTGATATGCTGACGGGTAAACATTGCCGTAATACGGTTGAGCAACCCGATTTTATTTTCTGTAAAAACAGAAAGCGTATAATAGCGCTTGGACATATAATTGATATTTATTTACTGATTCAAATTCTATTCCGGTCCCAATTTAATTTCTGAAACTGAAGCCCCTGTCGGCACCATAGGAAAAACATTGTCTTCTTTTCCGACCATGACTTCGAGCAGATAACTGCCGGGGTGATGCAGCATCCCGTCTAAGGCATCGCTGAGCTTTTCCCTTTCTTTTACTGTACTTCCTTCTATTCCATATCCGCTGGCAATGCGCACAAAATCGGGATTTTGCATTTCTGTATAGGCATATCTTCTGTCAAAGAAGAGTTCCTGCCATTGTCGGACCATCCCCAAAAATTCATTGTTCAATATTAGGATTTTCACAGCGGCCTTTGTTTGAAACAGCGTACCTAATTCCTGAATTGTCATCTGAAAACCACCGTCTCCGATTACTGCTATAACAGTTCTTTCGGGAGCACCCAATTTTGCTCCTATGGCAGCCGGCAGACAGAAACCCATTGTACCCAAACCACCCGAAGTGATTTTACTTTTTGTCTGCTTAAATTTCGCATAGCGGCAAGTTACCATCTGATGCTGTCCCACATCGGTGACAACAATAGCATCCCCTCCTGTTTTTTCATTAACCATACGTATCACTTCTGCCATTGTGATAGGGCCTTCGGTCGGATAGAGATCCTTATTTTTTACTTTAGTTTCCTCAATTTTTTCCAATTCGTGAAATTGTGAAATCCATTCAAAATGCACATTGGCCTCCAGTTTTTCACTCAAACGCTGAAGAGTTTCTTTCGCATCACCCAAAACAGCTACTTCTGTTTTTACATTTTTGTCAATTTCCGCCGGGTCAATATCCATATGAATGACTTTGGCCTGTTTAGCATAGCGTTTTAAATCCCCGGTGACTCGGTCATCAAATCTCATACCCACTGCAATCAGGACATCACATTCATTTGTCATAATATTGGGGGCATAGTTGCCGTGCATGCCCAACATACCCATATTCAAAGGATGATCAGAATCGAGTGCAGAGAGTCCCAAAATTGTCCAGGCAGAAGGAATTCCGGTTTTCTCCAACAAATTTCTCAGTTCGGCTTCCGCTTTTGCCAATATAATACCCTGTCCAAAAATCAAAAAAGGCTTTTTTGCCTTGTTGATGATTTCAGCAGCTCTATCAATCGCCTCCTGACTGACATTTGGTACAGGTTTGTAACTTCGCAGTGATGTACATTTTTTGTATTCGAAATCAGCCAAAGCAAATTGCGCATCTTTTGTAATATCTATGAGCACCGGACCTGGCCTGCCGCTTGAAGCAATATAAAAAGCTTTGGCTAAAATTTCAGGTAGCTCGGTAACATCAGTCACCTGATAATTCCATTTCGTTACCGGCATGGAAATACTGATAATATCAATTTCCTGAAAGGCATCAGTTCCCAAAAGTTTGGAAGACACCTGCCCTGTAATACAGACAAGCGGCGTTGAATCAATCATGGCATCAGCAATACCTGTCACAAGATTGGTCGCACCAGGACCCGAAGTAGCAAAGACAACCCCTGTGCGACCTGATACACGTGCATAACCCTGTGCAGCGTGGATAGCCCCCTGTTCGTGTCTGCTTAACACATGCTCAAGTTCCGGATAATCGTAAAGTGCATCGTATATGGGCATAATAGCCCCACCCGGATAGCCGAAGATGAGCTTAGTACCTTCTGCAAGCAGGCAAAGCATGAGGGCTTCTGCGCCCGAACAATTGTTTTTTTCTTCAGTTGAAACTGACATAATTTATGCTGAATTATTTAAAATTAGTTTGATTTCATTTATTAAAGATCTGTGACACAGCCCTCTGATGCGGAAGAAACAAGTTTTGCATACTTAAAGAGTGCCCCTGAACTTACTTTTAGTGCCGGAACTGTCCATGCTGATTTTCTTTTTTCCATTTCTTCCTGCGGAATATGCAGGGTTATGATATTATGAACAGCGTCAATACTGATAACATCTCCATTTTGAACCAGCGCAATCGGTCCGCCATCCTGTGCTTCGGGCGATATATGTCCCACAACAAAACCGTGACTGCCGCCTGAAAAACGGCCGTCTGTAATTAGGGCCACCTCTTTTCCAAGACCTGCACCCATAATGGCCGAGGTTGGTTTGAGCATCTCGGGCATTCCCGGACCGCCCTTAGGACCTTCGTAGCGGATAACGATTACATCGCCTTTTTTGACCTGACCGTTACTTATTCCGGCTATTGCAGCAAATTCATCATCGAAAACAACTGCAGGCCCTTCAAAAAACTCGCCTTCTTTACCCGTGATTTTGGCAACAGCACCTTTGGGAGCCAGATTTCCTGAGAGAATTCGGATATGCCCGCTCTCTTTCAGCGGGTTTTCCAAAGGCCTTAACACCTCCTGCCCTATAGGCAGACCCGGCAAAAGCGCAAGATTTTCAGCAATAGTCTTTCCTGTAACGGTAAGGCAATTACCATTCAGTAATCCTTTCTCCAACAAGTATTTCATAACTGCAGGAACACCGCCCACTGCATGAAGGTCCTCCATCAGGAAGCGTCCGCTTGGTTTCAGGTCGCCTAGCAGTGGGGTTTTGGCACTGATGCGGCTGAAGTCGGAAAGACTGAGCTCCACGCCTACCGATTTTGCCATGGCTAGCAGGTGCATCACAGCATTGGTGGAACCACCAAGCGCAACAACCACTACAATTGCATTTTCAAAAGCCTCGCGAGTCATTATATCACGGGGTTTGATATCTTTTTCCAGCAAAAGTCTCATGGCAGCGCCCAATTCCACGCATTCTATCTGCTTTTCAGTACTCAGTGCCGGATTGGATGAACTGAAAGGCATAGACATCCCCAATGCTTCAATTGCAGAAGACATCGTATTGGCTGTATACATACCGCCGCAGGCACCGGGCCCGGGACAGGCATTTTTGATGATACCTTTATAATCCTCATCATTCATTGTTCCTGCTAGTTTTTCACCCAAGGCTTCAAATGCAGAAACGATATTTAATACTTTATCTCCGTAGCAGCCGGAAGCTATACTTCCGCCATATAGCATTATCGCCGGGCGATTAAGGCGTCCCATAGCAATGAGAGCTCCCGGCATATTTTTATCGCAACCGACCACAGCGACAAGACCATCATAATAGTGGGCACCCATAACAGCTTCCACTGAATCGGCTATAATTTCACGGGAAAGAAGCGAATAGCGCATACCTTCGGTTCCATTTGAAATGCCGTCGCTAACACCCATACTGTGGAAAACCAATCCTACCAGATCATTGGCAACTATGCTGGCTTTGGCCTGCTGTGCAAGCGCATTGAGGTGCATATTGCAGGTATTGCCCTCATACCCGGTGCTGAGAATTCCCACCTGAGCTTTGTTCATATCGGATTCCGTAAGACCCGCACCATAAAGCATGGCTTGTGAAGCAGGTTGGGTGGGGTCCTGGGTGAGTGTTTTACTGTATTTATTGAGTTCCATAATTATATCTGTCGTAAGCTAATCGAAATTATAGTTGATGTTTAATACTTAGATCATCAGCAGATCATGATAAGATTTTTCAACAACGAGCTGCTGATAGGCCATTGACAATTGGTATCCTATACTATCTTCCCAATTGAGACGGAAGGATGCATTATTTACAGTAGCAATTCCAACTACTTCAGCTGCAGTACCTGTAAAAAAGGCAGCATCTGCTGAAAGCAAATCCTCAGGTTTATAACGGCCTTCTACAACTTTATAACCCATACTTCCAGCCAGATCCATTATTGTAGCTCGAGTAATACCGGGTAGTATATTGCCCAAAGCCGGCGTATAAAGGACCTCATCTTTTTCATAGAAGAAATTGGCGCCTGAGCCTTCGGCTAAAAACCCGTTCATATCCAATAACAGTGCTTCATCAAAACCTTTCTGTTTGGCCTCTGTAGTTGCAAGGATTGAGTTGGTATAATGTCCCGAAACTTTGGCTTCTACATGACAGGATTTTGGATTTGGTCGCTGATAGGTTGAAATCATCACATTCAGCAGTTTATTTCCAAGGTAGCGGTCCCATTTCCAAGCAGAAAGGAATACATTCGAATTTTCAACCGGCAGCAATGACATATTTGGATCGAGATAAACCAAAGGGCGTATGTATGCATCTTTCAGATTATTTTTTTCTAAAAGCTGATAAGTAAATTGAACTAAAGATTCAACACTGTAATCCATCTTAATATGCATTTTTTCAGCAGAATACATCAACCGTTCGTAGTGCTCCTTTGCTTTGAATACGGAAAAGCCATATTCGGTCGCATAAGAGCGAATGCCCTCAAATACGGCATTGCCATAGTGTAGGGTTTGTGCGTACAATGAAGTTGTCGCATCTTTGGCTTTCATCCATTCTCCATTGAGGAAAACAACACTTTCGTCTGAATAGTACATAGTAAATTGTTTTTATCTGTTTTATTATTTTTGATTTTCCTAAAAATAAAAGCGCCTTTCTCATTTTGGATGAGAAAGGCGCTGTCTGTTATTTTCAACAATACACTACCAACTCATCCCGAAGGGATAAGAAATAATAATATTGATAATTGACATCATAGCAAGTATGTGCTGGAGCATAAGACTATTTTAATTAAACTTTAATAAACAGGTCTTAAAAAGATTGAGCTAACCACTTATTGTAAGTAGACTTTGATTAAACCATATCTTTCACAGGAACAAAAGTAGTGTTTAATCAATGATTTGTATAATTATTACAGATTTCTTTGCCGCATTTAAAAAATCTAAATTAACTAATACTAATAATTTTAATTTATTGATTTTGAATTAAATATAATAATTTAAATTAAAATATTTTTATCATAAAAAACTAATTCATTTGAATTTTTGCGACTATTTCAGTAAAAAACAAACAAAAAAGCTGTCCAAAATTACGGACAGCCAATTTCATTATCAAAATTAAAGTATATTAATGCTTAAATCAGGATTAATATTTTTGGAGAATAAGCAACATATTTTACTGTCAATTTTTACTTTTTCAACTTAGTACTACCTAAATGTTTTTCCAAAAACTTTTCCATACGGCCATAAAACTCGAAACGGTTTTCCTGATTTTGAAAACCATGACCTTCGTTTTCTTTTAGGATATACTCCACAGCAACATTTCGGGTTTTCAAGGCATCGACTATCTGATCTGATTCGGCCTGATTTACTCGGGGATCTTTAGCACCCTGAGCAATAAGTAAGGGCACTTTAATCCTGTTGGTATGAAAGACGGGAGATGTCGCCCGCAGACGAAGGCTGTCGGTTATTTCCCCGGGATTACCCACCATCTCATAAAGCATTTTACGGTAAGGTTCCCAATATGGCGGAATTGTTTTCATAAAGGTAAAGAGGTTTGAAACCCCCACATAGTCGATAGCACAGGCATAAAGATCGGGCGAAAAAGTAACTCCGGCCAAAGAACAGTAACCGCCATAGCTGCCGCCATAAATAGCAATTCGATTTGGATCGGCAATGCCCTGTTTTTTCAGCCATTCAACACCATCTGTTACATCATCCTGCATTTTAAGGCCCCACTCTCCAAAAGATGCCTCCCAAAATTTACGGCCATATCCGGTAGAACCTCTGAAATTCATTTGCAGGACTGCATAGCCACGATTGGCCAAAAACTGTACCTCGGGATTAAAGGTCCAGACATCGCGCGCCCAGGGACCGCCATGCGGATTGACCACTACCGGAAGGTTTTTGGGGACAACGCCTACAGGCAAGGTGAGGTAGCCGTGAATAGTGAGCCCATCACGTGTTTTATACTCAATAGGTTTCATATTTGCCAGTTCCGACTCAGAAAGCCAAGGGCTGACATCTGCAATTTTTACCAGTTCATCTTTGGTTTTATCGTAGAAATAGAAAGACCCGAGTGAGCGGTCGCTATAAGTGCGTATGATGAATTTATCTTCATCCTTATTGGTGCTGATCAGGACAATTTCTACATTTTTCAGTTCTTTCTCCAAGCGCTTGTAAAGGTCGGCGACAGTATTGTCAAGAAACTTGTATCCGCGTTTCCAGGTGATATATGAAATGGTGGTTGGCACCTTGCGTTTGCGCGAATAGGCCATAAAAGTTACATCCACCTCGGGGTGTTCAAATATTTTTTCAATTTCCTTACCGCTGTTCAAGTCCAACTTGACAACTGCAGATTTATCGCGACCCAAATTGGATAAGGCATAAATGGCTTCTTTACCGTCAAAATCGAAGAAGAGCGGATCAACACTTTCTTTAAAATTGGTGGTCAGAATGGTTTCAAACTTATCCTTTTCCGTTTTTCTGTAGAGCAGAGAAGCATTAACGCCGTCGGTAGCCATTGCCAAACGAAGTTTACCGTCATGATCGGTCATCCAGCCGGTATAGTTACCCGGATTTTCTGCCAAAACAGTCAATGTTCCTGTTTTAATATTGAGTCGGTAAGGATCGAAGATCTGGGGATTGCGCTTGTTCATTCCAATGATGATATGCTCCTCATCATCGTCGAGAATATCAATAATATTTACTCTAACTTTTGGAAAAGGCGTTAAATCTTTTTCCTCGCTGCCGTCAAGTTGAATGGAAAAAAGGTGAAAGTTTTCATCTCCGCCAAAGTCGCGGGTATAAACAAGGCGTTCATTGTTGGCCCAGAAAAATCCGGAAAGGTCACGATCGGTTACACTGGTTATCCTTTTTGCAGGACTGCTGTCGCCGAGTACCTGAACAAAAATATTTTTTCTGTCATTAAAGGGTGCCAGGAAAGCAAGGTGTTTGCCGTCGGGTGAAAGGGAAAAAGCAGTTTTATCAGGATTTCTAAAAAAATCTTCCAACGGGATCGTTCTCGGTTCTACCGTCAAATCCTCTTTTTTATCCGGCGTTTTGAACAGACAGGAACTTCCGGAAAGCAAAACGCTTCCGAAAACAGTAAGTAGAAAAAAAAGTCTGTGTATGACTTTTAAGCTATTGGTATTATGTTTCATTATCCTAGTTGTGCAGGTATTTCACTTTAAATTAATTTTAAAGCTATATAAGATCGGCCAAAGTATCTATTCTTTTAGACTAAGTCGGTTTTTCATTCGATTAACATCTATACAACTTGAGTTAGTAAAATTGAATCTTCACTTCAGCCCAAAATCTGTCATTAGAAATTATGTTCGCTTCGCGTAGCCTTTCGGTATTACAAGCTGTGAAACTAAAAACTTACTTTTGGGGGGGCTTTAAAAATATTAAAACTTATAAAAAAATCAATAATTATGTACTAAACCTATTAATAGGTCCTCTCGTTTTATAGCATATAATCAAATTATTATTTTTTTCATGGGAATCGGTTACACTTATCATTCAGAGCTGTTTAGTCATTTCAGGGATATAAGACCTGACGATAAATTCGGTCAGATTCGTTTTTATGAACGAAATGCATCTCATTTAAAACGGCTTAGTACTGAGGAACAGTTTATTATCCTTTGTTACTATACCAATGCACTTTTCGCTGCGGAGAATTACAGGAAACATATTGAGTATTCTAAGCTTGTATTGGAAATTTCAATTCTGGAGGGCATTCAGTTTGTGGATGGCCATGATGTTTACCTGCGCATGCTGGAAAATCGGGTAAAGTCGCATTTGGCACTTAAAGAATTTGAAGAGGCCTTCAATATTGCCAAACAACTATTAAACATAGCAGCTGAACCGGGTAAATATTTTGCCCTCTACAGAAAGGTATTATCTGTCCGGCGGCCGGTTTGGGTACTGAACGCTTTTGCTTTGGCAGTAACGGCTGCAAGTCTTTGGGCCGGTTTGGAAATAGTTCGGCTTATTGTTTTTGAACCATTTTACCCTATCATAGACAATACACTCGACCTTTTTCAATCTGCAGCATTGGCTATTGCATTGGGATCAGTTTTTCTGGCCTGGATCTCACAATATTATTTTGTTGGCAGCGAACTCAGGAAATACAGAAAGAAGTAAAAACAGTGCAATTTTTTTGTAACTTTACATATTCAAATGATTAGGCAGTTTATGCTTAGTCATTTTTTATTTTGAACATATTTGAAAAACAATGAAACATATAATCGTTTTACTAACCCTGATACTCCTAGCAAGTTCCTGCCATGTAGGCCGATTTTTTCTGTGGAACTTTGCAGATATTAGAGATCATAATAAGTTTGCATCAGTTCCTGTGAATAATAATCAGGAATCGCATTATCAATTTTACGAATCTTCCAAAAAACTTGAGCCGGATAATTTTGTTATTAAAGGCAAAGAATTATCCTTTGAACAGGGCCTAAAGAAAGAAGGAACGGTGGCATTTTTGGTGATCCAAAATGATTCTGTTATCTATGAAAAATATTTTGCCGATTATGACAGCAGTTCTGTAGTTCCTTCCTTTTCTGTTGCCAAATCATATACTTCAGCGCTTTTGGGAATTGCCATCGATGAAGGATTTATAAAATCAGTTGACGATGTAATTACAGAGTATATACCGACTTTGCCGCAGGAACCCTATGGTAAAATTACGCTGCGACATCTGTTGGACATGCGTTCCGGGCTCAGGTTTAATGAAAGCTATATTAACCCCTTCGGACATGTAGCCAAATCATATTATGGTACAAACCTGAAAAAATTTACTGTTGAGTTGAAATCACATTTTCCGGCAGGCACTGATTTTGAGTACATCAGTGTGAATACACAACTCTTGGGTTGGGCAATACAGAATGCCACAGGAAAACAGCTTTCTGTCTATCTGGAGGAAAAAATCTGGAAACCATTGGGCATGGAATTTCCTGCAAGTTGGAGCATTGACAGTAAAAAACATAAAACAGAGAAGGCTTTTTGCTGTATCAATGCCTGTGCCAGAGATTATGCAAAATTTGGCAGACTTTACCTAACTAAAGGAAACTGGAACGGCAAACAGATTGTATCCGAAAAGTGGGTAACCGAATCACTTGATTTTGATGAAACACGCTTTTACAGTTATCAGTGGTGGCGACGCCCCCGCAACGAAATCGATCAGACAGATTTTTATGCAAACGGTTTCTTGGGACAGTATATTTATGTAAATCCAAAAAAAAATCTTATCATCGTCAGGTTAGGAAAAAAAGATGGAGATATTTATTGGCCTAAGGTTTTTCAGAAAATATCGGATAAATGTGATTAAAGTCAACTATTCTTATTGCTTTTATCATTCACCCAATATTGAATTACAGTGACCTTTGAGTTGAATTAATCGAGAATAAAAATTACCAAATTTCAATAAAAATCAATCATGAGAATAATTCTTTTTACCGGCAAAGGCGGGGTGGGCAAAACTACCTCGGCAGCTGCAACTGCGCTGCGTTGCGCACAGGAGGGATACCGTACCCTGGTGGTTTCTACCGATCCGGCACACAGTCTTTCCGATGCCCTGAATGTGGAACTAAATCCCGAGCCGACCCAAATTGCCGAAAATCTTTGGGGACAGGAATTCGATGTGTATTATTCCATGAAAAAGCATTGGAACAATATGCGCAACCTCATGCTGACCGTTTTTCGCTGGCGTGGGGTGAAAAATATTGTTGCCGAAGAATTGTCCGTTTTGCCCGGCATGGAGGAGGCATCGGCCTTTTTGTGGATTGAGCAGTATTATAGAGAAAAAACCTGGGATGTACTTATCATCGACTCGGCACCCACAGGAGAAACCCTCACCCTACTTTCGCTGCCTCAGGTGATGCAGTCCTGGATAAATAAAGCCCTGCCCAAACTTGCCATTAAAACCCTGGGTTCAATCATCAGAAAAACAAGTGGCGTGCCTATTGACAAGGGTTTTGAAGAGCTGGACAAACTCTTTGGCAAACTTGAAAATGTTCAAAAAATTATGCTGGACCCCACAGTCTGTTCCATTCGAATTGTGGCTAATCCCGAACGCATGGTCATTCAGGAGGCAAAAAGAGCCTACACCTACCTGCAGTTGTATGGTTACAATGTTGATGCAATCATTGTTAACCGAATCCTTCCCGAGGAGATGGGTGGCGAAGGTTCAGTTTTTGAAAAATATTTAAAATCGCAGACCGAATATCTGCAGGAAATTGATGAAAGTTTCTCGCCCCTGCCCATTTTCAAAGTGAATCATGCTGGTCAGGAAGTTTTTGGTCTGGAACTTTTGGATACAATTGGCCGAAATATATACGGGGAGCTCGACCCTAAAAAGATTTTTCACCGCGAAAGTCCCTTTGCTGTTAAGGAGGAAAAGGATCATTATGTCATCTCGATGCACCTGCCTTTTATCGGCTCCTCGGATTTTACCCTGAATAAATACGGAGATGAATTGGTCATCAACCTGTCCGGAAGGAGAAAATCTGTTTTCCTGCCCCGCTTTGCCAATTTCCTGGAATTGGATGGCTATGAATTTAAGGATAATTGGTTAAAGGTTAAGTTGAAGAAGGGTGGGATTTGAGAAGGCGGAGAGCGTCGAAACATATTATTTGAATGTTTATGTTTTTTTGACTTGCTTTTCTAGTTTTTTTGGGGTATATTTGCAAAAATTAATCCCCAAAACCCCATGGCAAAGGAATACGATAAAATATTTAAGGAAAATATTGAAGCGATATATTTATCGCTCAGTGAAATGGTTTTGAATTTTCGGCCTTTAAAAGTTGCAGATGTAAATTTGGACTTGCATAGAACTATTGAACGGCTTCCGGATTTTTTAACAAAAGTTAAGGCACCTAACACTGATGAAATATTTCTGCTGCATCTTGAGATTCAGAAAGCTGATAACAGTGAAATGCTATACAGAATGTATGAGTATTATGCCCTATTGTTGCGTAAATTCAAATTAAACATTATTCAGATTGTTATTTACATAGGGGAAGGCGAATCAAAAATGAACAATATACTGGAAATTGGCGAAAACCGATTTTCTTATCAACTTTTCAATATTCAGAGTATATCCTACAGAACTTTCTTGGAATCGGATAAACCCGAAGAACTACTATTGGCAATTTTGGCAAATCTTGAGGGGGAGACAGCTGAAACAGTAATAGAAAAAGTTATGAATAAGGCCAAATATGTCACTAATGAAACTTTTTCATTAGATAAATTTGTTGTTCATTTTGAAGTTCTTGCCGGAATGCGTAATTTTAATGAACCTTTCAAAACTATACTAAATAAGATTATGCCAATAGAAATTAAACTTGAGGAAACCTTTCTCTTCAAAAAAGGAGAGGAAAAAGGTGAAAAACGTGGTGAAAAACGTGGAGAGGAACGCGGTGAGAAAAAGAAGCGCGATAAAATGATTTTAGCCCTATACAAAAAAGGAAAATTTAACATTGAAGATATTGCTGAAGCGGCTGAGGTTTCTGTTGAATATGTGAAGGAGTTGGTGAAAAATGTTGAAAAATAACGATTCGACACTAAATAAGATTATGCCAATAGAAATTAAACTAGAGGAAACCTTTCTCTTCAAAAAAGGAGAGGAAAAGGGTAAAATACTTGGTGAAAAACGTGGTAAAAAAAAGAATCGTGACAAAATGATACTAACTATGCTTAAGAAAAACAAGTATAGCATTGAAGAGATTGCCGAAATTGCTGAGGTTTCTGTTGAATATGTAAAAGAGCTGGTGAAGCTAACTTCTTAATTTAGATGGCTTTATTCATAAGCTTTGTAATGATACATATCCTCTTTGTTCATTACAAAATAAATTGAACCTGGAACAAAGTCAATTTCCAATTTTACCCTGAATAAATACGGAGTTGAATTGGTCATCAACCTGTCCGGAAGGAGAAAATCTGTTTTCCTGCCCCGCTTTGCCAATTTCCTGGAATTGGATGGCTATGAATTTAAGGATAATTGGTTAAAGGTTAAGTTGAAGAAGGGTGGGATTTGAGAAGGCGGAGAGCGTCGAAACATATTATTTGAATGTTTATGTTTTTTTGACTTGCTTTTCTAGTTTTTTTGGGGTATATTTGCAAAAATTAATCCCATTACCCTAGTTATCCGAACGTATCATAATCCCAGCTCCGTCGTTAGAAATTCTATTCGCTTCGCGGAGCCTTCGGGTTCCAAACCTAAATGGCTTTGAAACTAAACACTTACTCGTTTTTGGGGGTTTAAAATAGGTGTAACTATTTATAGAGCTCGCTGTGCTCGGTTCTGCACACCCAAAAACTCCGTGAGCATTTATTTTCGCTTCGCGGAGCGTTGGTTCTGTGCCCTTTAGGCTTTCATCACGAACTCTAATGACGGATCTGGGATAATCGAATATTTGCGTATCAAATCGTATCATTCCTATCGAAATCTGAACGTATCCTTTGCAACAAAAAGCAAAGCCCCTCTGCGAAATCACAGAAGGGCTTTGCTTTTTGTTTAATATTTTCTAGTCGAACAAAAGGTCGCTGTCCTTTTTACCGGCAACAATTTCGCGCATACGCTTGAGACAGAGCGATTTTCTTTTTCTAACCACCCTTTCATCACTGTAATTCATTTCTTCAACCACAGCATCTACAGAATAGCTATGAATAAAAATAAGTGTCAGCAAAGTCTTGCAGGGATTACCAATTTCTTCAAGTAATTTTTTCACGAGCTCCCGCTGATGCTCTTTCTGATATTCATCGAGAATATTGCCGTCGATTTTTTCATTAATAGCCCCGCTGTAAGCTTTGTCTTCAATATCGACAACCTTATTATGCTTGTCACGGAATTTTTCACGGAACAGGTTTTTGCCGATCGAGAACAGATAGGTTTTAATTGAACTGGTCAATTCAATCAATTTACCATCCCTGACATTGAAATAGAAAATAGTAAATGCTTTTTGAAAAACTTCAATGGCATCTTCCTCATCGCATTTATAAAACTGAGATGACCAAATAATAAAAGGTTTACGATTTTCATCGTAAAGCTTTTCCAAAATTTTTGAATTCCCTGATTTGATGGAATCGAATAAAGCTATACTCTGATTGATATCTTTGTCTACGGCCATATATAATTTATTTATAATTTGTTGCCGCCTGAAAGCAATACTTGGATGCGGAAAACAATATTTATAGCGCTTGGGTTAATTTGATGTTACAGTCGAAAAAATATTTTTAAAAGTAATGATTTTTATGCGTTAATTTAATGCATCGGTCGAAAAAAAAATACTTTTTGAACAGTTTGATGTATTTTGAGTTGAAAATAGTGATTTTCATAGTATAAAACTAAAAAATGTTTCTTCAATGATGACCTTAAAGTTTCACAATCTCTTAGTGGTTTTGGTGGTTCTACTCGGATTATCAGGCTCCTGCAAATCAAGCGGAAGCAAGACCAAGCTTCCCGGAGGCGACAATAAAAACATTAGCAACGCTGCAGACAGCAGCAAGCCATCGCCCCTCAATAAACTTCAAAATCTTAGCTCAAATGTCAAAACCGAAACGGTTGACGAAGGCAAAAGCGGTCTCGAGGCTGAATTGCCTTTCGACGAATCTGTTCGTACAGGCGTTTTGGACAATGGCATGAAATATTATATCAAAAGAAACGGCAAACCGGAACAACGTGTTGAACTCCGTTTGGCACTTAATGCGGGTTCCATGCAGGAAGAAGACAGCCAGCAGGGTTTGGCACACTTTGTAGAACACATGTGTTTCAACGGCACCAAGAATTTCGAAAAAAATGCTTTGGTAAACTTTCTTGAACTCACAGGTGTAAGATTTGGCGCCGACCTTAACGCTTATACCTCCTTCGACGAAACCGTTTACATGCTTCAGTTGCCAACCGACAAGGAAGGTCTGGTTGATAAAGGTCTACTGGTTATGCATGACTGGGCAGGAGATGTTACTTTTGCCAATGAGGAAATCGATAAAGAACGTGGTGTAATCCTCTCGGAGTGGCGTACCCGTTTGGGCGCTGATGAGCGCATGAGGCAGATTTACTGGCCTAAAATTTTCTACAATACCCGTTATGCAAACCGTTTGCCTATTGGAACAACAGAAGTAATTACTAAAGCGCCTTATGAGCGTCTTACTACTTTTTACAAAGACTGGTACCGTCCAAATCTGATGGCTCTTGTTGTTGTAGGTGATATCAATGTAGATGAAATTGAGAAAAAAGTAAAGGAACAGTTCTCTAAACTTAAAAATCCTGAGAACTCAAAAGAAAAAATCACTTATGAAGTGCCAAACCACAAAGAAACTTTTGTGGGAGTTGCTACAGACCCTGAGGCAACTCGCGTTTCACTACAGGTCATTTACAAACACGAACCGGTGAAAATAAAAACTTTGGAAGATTATCGTGGATCTATAATGAATAATCTTTATAACCGCATGATGAGCGACCGCTACGATGAAATCGGCCAAAAAGCAGACGCACCTTATTCTTATGCAGGTTCAGGTTATGGAAATTATGTTCGCAGTAAAGACGGCTATTTTATTCAGGCCGGACCTAAAGAGAACAGCATAGAAACCTGTATACGTGTTGTTTTGACTGAACAGATGCGTGTAAAAAAACATGGTTTCACAGAATCGGAATTTGAACGTGCAAAAATTGGCCTAATCCGCTCTTACGAACAATCCTTCAAAGAGCGCGATAAAACCACCTCTGCTTCCCTTTCTATGGAATGCGTTTCTCACTTCCTCGAGGCCCAGCCAATGTTTGGCATCGAAAAAGAATTGGCTTTGGCTAAAGAATTAATTCCTACTATCAAATTGACAGAAGTGAATCAATTGGCAGCCAAATGGATTACCAAAGAAAACCGCTCAGTAGTACTCACAGCTCCTGCCAAAGAAGGTCTGAAGATTCCAACTGAGGAATACATTAAACAGATTCTCGATGAAATGGAAACAGTGCAGGTAGAACCCTACAAAGATAAATTTTTGGATATGCCTTTGATGGCTCAGGAACCTAAAGCCGGCTCTGTAACTGCTACCAAATCAATTCCCGACAATGGCATGAATGTTACTGAAATCACACTATCCAATGGTGTGAAAGTAGTAATGAAGCCTACTGATTTCCAAAATGATCAGATCCTGCTATCTGCATTCAGTCCCGGTGGGCATTCCATTTATGATGACAAGGATTTCCTCACTGCTGCAAATTCTGATGAAATCGTTTCCCGCGGTGGTGTTGGTGAATTTGACCGTCTTGCTTTGGATAAAAAACTAAACGGCAAAACTGTCCGTCTATCACCCTATATAGGTGAACTTTATGAAGGTTTCGACGGAAGTTCTTCAAAAGAAGATTTTGAAACAATGCTCCAGTTGGTGCATCTTTATGCTACCAAACCACGCAAAGACAAAGACGCTTTCGACGCTTTCCAAAATGAAATGAAAGAAGAAATGCGCAATGCGCTTTCAAGCCCACAGGCATATTTTAGCAATGAGTTCCAAAAGGTAGTAAGCAATAATCACCTTCGCCGCAAAGGACTGTTGACTGAGGCAGAAATCACGTCCATCAATTTCGATCGTGCTTTTGAGATTTACAATGACCGTTTTTCCGATTGCAGCGATTTTACCTTTGTATTGGTCGGTAACGTCGATCCAGAAAAAGCCAAGCCTTTACTCGAAAAATATCTGGGCAGTCTGCCAAGCAAAAACAGAAAGGAAAATTATAAGGATGTCGGTGTTTATGCACCTAAAAACGGACAAAATATACCTTTGTTAAAAGGCCTTGCACCGCAAAGTAACGTTATTATTGCTTTCCCCAAAGATGAAGAATGGTCACGCGATAAAGCGTTGCATGTGGACGCTATGATCGGTGTACTTGGAATCATGGTTCGTGAAAATCTTCGTGAAGATAAAGGTGGCGTTTACAGCCCGTATGTTGGTGGCGGTTTTTCACGCGATCCGCACGGCAGCAGCCAGGTAGTAGTTTTCTTCCAATGTGCGCCCGAAGATGTTGAGAAATTGGTAGCTGCAGTGAAAGAAGAAATCAAATCATTGCAGACCAAAGGTCCGAGCGATGATAATATGGCTAAAGTGAAGGAGACCCGTCGCCGTGGCTATGAGACCAATTCAAAACGCAATAACTTCTGGATTTCAATCCTGAACGACAGCTATCAACACAATGAAAGTCCGCTCGGAGTTTTTGAAACAGAAAAAAGAATAGAAGCACTGAAAGCTACTGATATTCAAAATGCTGCCAAAAGTTTTGTTGATTTGGAAAAATCAATCATTGTTACCGTGAAACCGGAAAAAACAACAAGCGAAAAACCATAAACTTTAAAGAAAATAAAGAAAGCGTCAGACGGATTATCCTGTTTGACGCTTTTTTTTAGTCAATTCTCTTTATATTTATATTGAAATAGAAAACTCAAAGTTTTAAATTCAAATTATATGAAAATCGACAAAGACTATATTGAAAGCCTACGCGAGGATTACAGCAAGGGCATTTTGGAAGAACATAATGTATTGCCCAATCCTATGGCACAATTTGAAAAATGGTTCTCTGAAGCAATTGAAGCACAGTGCCATGAACCGAATGCCATGACATTGGCCACTGCTACACCTAAAGGAATACCTTCTGCCCGAACCGTCTTATTAAAAGGCATTGACGAGCGCGGTTTTATTTTTTACACCAATTACGAAAGTAAAAAAGGCGAAGAAATCAGAGAAAATAATCATGTTTCCTTACTTTTCTTTTGGCCGGAGCTTGCACGACAGGTACGTATAGACGGTATGGCAGAAAAGCTGTCGAGAAGAGAATCTCAGGAATATTTCAACAACAGGCCTCATGGCAGTAAACTGGGCGCAATGACCTCCAATCAAAGCAGGGTGATTGAAAACCGTGCAGTGATTGAATCAAAATACAGTGAATTGGAAGAGCAATATAAAGGACAGGAAAACATAGAAGTGCCCGATTTTTGGGGAGGTTTCCTGGTTGTTCCTTATCGTATCGAATTTTGGCAGGGTCGCAGCAATCGTCTGCATGACCGGCTTCAGTTTTTATTGCAAAAACTGGATCCGAGAGAGTGGAAAATGGAGCGATTGGCTCCTTAGAAATAAAAAACGTAATCAGATGTATATCATTTGATTGCGTTTTTTTTGTAACAAAGTCAGGGTAAAATATTCGAAAACGTGTAACAAAGTCAGGGTAAAAATTATGATTTCTTGTAACAAAGTCAGGGTAAAATTACTAGTAATTTGCGGTTAGCCAGGCTGCGTATTCTTTGATTTTTGTACCCAAGTAATATGGCAGGTTCATCAATACAAAAGGTTTTTCAGAACCGGTTTCAATCGTTGAAACTTCAAATTTACCTGCATACATTCTTATTGCATAATGATGAGGACACTGTTCCATAAACTGATGGAGAGACTTCAATTTTCCTATTTTTCCTGATTTGATTTCAATTGGAATAATCATACCTTTTTGGTAAATGACAAGATCTACTTCCGCTGAGGATTGTTTTTTTTCTCTAACCCAAAAATGTGGTTTTTCATAACTAAAACTATTTAGAGAAATTAATTCCTGTGTGATCAGATGCGGAACTAAAGCACCTCTATAAGTCTCACTCAAGTCCTTCAATTCAATCAGTTCATGCTGAATTTTCAGTGCATAATTTACCAGACCGCTGTCAAGAAACTGCATACGCGGCTTTTTATTAAAATCAGTTTTTAATGGGAATTCTACATCTGTTGTTGGATATATAAGTTGTAATACCTTTGCATCATCCAAACTTCTGAATGCTTCGCCTACTTCACGGGATTTGTAATTTGAATTGCCAAAATTTTGAAAAGTAACCCTTTCGTCCAAAAAATTATGTGCTGAAGAAAATATATGGAAGATTACTTTTTCTTCAGTATCATTCTTTGCATATTTCTTGACATCATTCCTGTAGGTACTCCAAATACCTTCGTAAATATCATGAAGTCCAATTAGACTGCCGGTTTCGACATATCGTTTGACTACCTCCGGCATTCCGCCAAGTATTGCATAAATATTAAAATAATCCAATAGAATCTTATGTGATGCCTCTGTAATTGGTATCGTATCAAGTGCCTTTAAGGCAGATTTTTTTCCAAGTGCAACAAGAAATTCTCTAAAATTAAGCGGAAACATATAGAGATACTGGACTCTTCCGACCGGAAAGTTTTTGACCTGTCCAAGTGCAAATTCGAGTAAAGAACCGGCTGCAATGACATGAAGTGCCGGATAATCCTCAAAGAAATAACGTAGAAGCGCAATAGCCTTGGGACTTTCCTGGATTTCATCAATAAAAATCAGGGTGTTCTCATAATCTTCTTCCAGTTCTAACCGTAAAGAAATGGCTGTGATAATATCTTTTACATGTTCAAACTCTTCAAAATATCGGTTATGCTCAGGCCTTTCAAGATTGAGATAAATATACTGCTTGTACGATTTTGAAAAAATATTGATAAGTGTGGTTTTCCCAACCTGTCTTGCTCCTCTTATGATGAGCGGTTTCCTGTTTTGGCTGTTTTTCCATTCTACTAATTGATGGATTGCTGCTCTTTCCATATACTATTGATTTTCTTACAAAAATAATATTTTATTATTGATTTTGTAACAAAGTCAGGGTAAAATCTTAAATACGTGTAACAAAGTCAGGGTAAAAATTATGATTTCTTGTAACAAAGTCAGGGTAAAACATTTCCGTCATTAAGAAAAAGCAATTATTCCTTAGTCCAAACCTTGCATCCTTCCGTACAATTGGTACAGATATCAATCTGATCCCGGCCTCTCAGGAGCTGGGATCTGAAGTTTTTATAGGCATCTCCCTGCCATACTTTTCGGAATGAAACTTCTTTAAGGTCGCCCAACTGATGTTTTGCGTCCTTGTCGAAGCAGCAGGGAACAACCGTGCCATCCCAGGTGATGACGCAGCTGTGCCACAATTTCCAGCAGTGATTCAGCAGTTCGTTCTTAATCTGATAAGACCCGTCCGCTTTTATTGCATAACGGGAATATTTGTCGATAGTTGGAATCAGCGGATTGCCCTGTTCAAAATCATAAATCTGTGCCGTTTTCAATTTTACTTCATCCACACCGATTTCTTTTGCCAGTTCATAGACTTCGGGAATCTGATGTTCATTGGGCTTTACAACCAAAAACTGAAAAATGATATGCGGAGTTTTCGACTTCAGTTCTTTTTTCCATTTCACAATATTTTTTGCACCCTGAATCACATTGGCCAGTTTACCGGCTTTACGGTAGGATTCATAGGTCTCCTGCGTTGTGCCGTCAATGGAAATAATGAGTCTGTCCAAGCCAGATTCTACTGTCAATTTTGCATTTTCCTCATTCAAAAAATGTCCATTTGTGGAAGTGGCGGTATAAATGCGCTTTTTGTGGGCATATTTTACCATTTCCAGAAAATCGGGATTGATATAGGGCTCGCCCTGAAAATAAAAGGTCAGGTAAAAAACCTCTTTGTGTAATTCGTCGATCAGTTTTTTAAAAAAATCCTGCTTTAAATTTCCGGTCGGTCGGCTGAAACTTCTCAGTCCGCTCGGACATTCGGGACAACGGAGATTGCAGGCCGTCGTAGGTTCAATGGCGACAGAAAATGGCAGGCCCCACTGAATAGGCTTTTTGAGCCTTCGGGTGAGGTGGAAGGAAAGATAAACCTTAACTGCATTCCATAGTCGGCGAGGGCCAAGTTTGGAGAACAGGTTGAGGGAGTCGCGCATATATAATTTTAGATGTGGTGATATTGATGTGTCCCGATTTATCGGGATGATGATGTGCGGATCTTGTCAGCAAGCCGACGAGACAAGTTATGCGAATTATTTTTGTGGATTTTTAAGGTACACTCTACTCTCTACTTTTTACCTTCTACCCATTTAAAACAACCCGCCCAAAACCGATTTTACCAATTCTCTGGGCTGAAATCTATTCAGATTAAAACTGAAACTGATCCTGTTCATATACCCACCCCGCTGTTTGAGCAGCAAATCCAAATTTTTACTGCTGACCAAGGGAAAATAAATTCCGGCAGCACCATCCCAAATATCGATCATCAGACCGACATTGGCAAAAATCTGTTCAGAAATACTATTAACAGTCACCGATGGCGCAGAGTTTTGGAAATAGCCAAGATCGAGATATGGTTTTAATTTAATAAACTCTGTTCCAAAAGGCAATTTAATTGGAATATCAGACTTGAGGTTGACAGCAAAAATAAAACTGTTGCTGCGGCCATCCGCAATAGACTGTGCAATATCTATCGGGGTTTTAAATGCGCCTTCACGCATATTAATCTGCTGCGACCAAAAAGCTTGTTCATTTCTTCCATAAATATGCTCATCATACTGATAATCATTTTTGTTGCGCGAGGCCAAATGCAATGGGAAAGCACCAAATCCTCTTTGTGTATGTAAAGGGAATCCGGCCGCAAAAAAGCGAAGATCCACCGATTTTTTATTGGCAAAATAGAATTTGAAATTACCTTCCACACTCAGTTTCAGATAATGTCTGATAGAGTCGCGGACTGTATCCAGATAATTGGCGTACTCTGCCTGAGAGCGAATACTGAAAGGCGTTATGGGATGACTGTTTGTATAAGTATGCGTAATGCGCTGTGTACTGCGCCAAAGATTGCGTTTGCCCGCGAAAATAACAACAGTATCGGGCCTTTCAAAAATCTCTTTCTCCTGCATAATGATGAGATTGTCAATTTTTAGCTGATGTTCCCTGTAACCACGCGCCTCTTTTTTACGGAAATTGAATTCTGCATTGGGATTGAATCGAGCATAACGCAGATGATAATCGTAAGTGCTGTTATCGAAACCGTTGAAACTTTTGGCCGAAAGCCCCAGTGACCAGCTTTGCAGCAATCCCGATTTAGGAACAAAATTGCGTCTTACCTCCCCTACTCCTACAGGTGATTTGGATCCAAAACCATAGAGCGGAGCAATTCCGTATTCCCATTTTCTGGCAGGGATGGGCGTACTGTAAAAGGCCAATCCCAACATAAAACCATCATGAGTGTTGAATCCCAGCGCTGGAGCAAAATTGATAAAAGGGTATTCCGGATTTTTGGCACTGAAAAGGAATTTGAATCGGGGTTTGATACCTACTTTGGCCAATCCTTTTTTGCGGGAAATATTATCGATGAAATCAATATCCGGCATCTCTCCCGATGCGTCGAGGCGATAGGCAAATCCTTCTTTTCCGTCGAAACGAAGGACGGTATCTGTTCCGGGAGCCAGCCCTTCAAACCAATAGGTCTGCAGAATGGAATCCGCTGCATCCACCAATGAAACAGAGTAGGGCGCTGCAATGTCTCCTTTGTTTTTAATTGTCAGAACAGCTTGGTTGCTCTCCGATTTTGCATGGGTAATTCCATAATTCAGCTGTTTGGTACTGCCCAACAAATCTCTGAAAATCCAATCCAGATTTTTTCCGCTTTCTTTTTCGAAAACCAGCTGCAATTCATCCGGTGTCGGATGTTTGAATTTCCAGACTGTAAAATATTTTGCCAAAATCCGGTCCATTTCATTGGTGCCGAGATACTGTTCCAGATAGCGCAAAGTCAATGTTGGCTTGGAATAAGAACCCAAAAAGTAGTTAATATTGGTAAGATTCTGCGAAGGCGTTTTACTCGGTTGTTCATTTCCCTGACGGGCCTGCAGCAGATAGGCCAGATAATTGGTGCGGTTATCACTGCGCGGATAGTATTTATCGCTGTAGCGGGTTTCGATATAAGAGTTGAAACCCTCATCCATCCAGGCATTTTCGCGTTCATTGCTTGCTAGGATGCCGTAAAACCAGTTGTGGCCGATCTCGTGCGTTATGACAATGTCCAATGATTTGTAAGTATAAGAAAGCCCAATCACTGTAATCATCGGATATTCCATGCCACCACCTGCCCCAAGGGCCGACTGTACCGCTGTTGCATGCGGATAAGGATATTCCCCGACAGTATTGGAATAAAACTCAACAGCACGGGCTGTAAATTTCGGCCCACGCTTCCAGAGATTGGCCTCTTCATTGGTAAAATAGCAGTAAACATCGATCTCTTTGCCCGAAGGAAGTTTAGCTTTGTCCTTCAGGACATAAAAGCGTTTGTCGGCAAACCAGGCAAAGTCATGAACATTTTCAGCTTTGAAATGCAGGGTTTTGAAAATGGAATCGGAAGCCGGAAAATCATGATCATTCAAAGAGAGCTGATCGAAGTTCTGTTTTTCCGAAAAGGCAATATGTTCATTCAGAAAAGCCAATTCTTCTTTAGTTTCTAATTCTCCGGTAGCCGCCACGAGATAGTTTTTCGGAACTGAGATTTTAACATCAAAGCTGCCGAATTCGGAATAAAATTCCCCCTGATCCAGATAAGGCATCGGATGCCAACCCTCCCGGTCATAAACCGCAGGTTTTGGATACCACTGTGTCACCTGATAACTTTCTTCGATATGTCCCAATCTCGAAACCGACTTTGGAATCTGTACCCGAAATGGCGTACTGATGTTCATGGAAGCCCCCGGTGCCAATGGTTTTTGCAATTCCAATTTGGCAATATCCGGCTGATCACCGTAGAATTTCCACTTTACTTCAAAGCCATCCACTTTAAAAAGTAGACTGTCGATGCCGCCGCGTTCTTCTTTTTTGCTGAAATAGAAGCTTCTGTTTCCATTTTCCGTAAACTGATTGGAAAAGGCGGTACGGTTGTTTTTATAGGCATTGGGCCAAAGGTGGATATAGATAAAATGCAGACTGTCAGGCGACTGATTATGGTACTGCATACTGATATCTCCGGCCAGACGATGGGTTTTATCGTCCAGACTCACGTTGATGGTATAATCGACTTTTTGCTGGAAATAGGGTTTCTGGGCATGGCAAAAACTACCCAAAAAGAGTAAAAAAACAATTAATAGACGGCTC
Source organism: Saprospira sp. (assembly GCA_044349855.1). Classification (GTDB taxonomy): domain Bacteria; phylum Bacteroidota; class Bacteroidia; order Chitinophagales; family Saprospiraceae; genus Saprospira. Next base: position 871 of record JBIKQC010000007.1, on the reverse strand, counting down.
ATATATTTATTAACGCTGTTTCGGTTATGTAAAACAGTGTTAAAGATAAGGAAAGGATTGGAAAAAGGAAAATTGAGTTGGTTTCGGCTAAATTTCCAACTTGACAATGCGGCTGATTTATGGTATATTTGGGTATAAAATCCCTAAAATAACCCATGGAAAAATTTAAGAATAGATATAGAATTGGTTCTCACCGAAAACCGGGATGGGCATATTCAACAGATGCGTTTTATTTTTTAACAATAGTTACCCAAAACCGCGATTGTAATTTAGGTGATATTAATATCGATTCAAAAATGGTTTTATCTGATTTTGGTAAGATCGTTGAAACCGAATGGTTAAAATCATTCGAAATCCGGAATGAATTGTTTTTGCACGAATTTATTGTAATGCCGAATCATATTCACGCCATTGTTGAAATACGGAATGGGGAAATTGTTGAAACGCACGGCCGTGCGTTTCAACAATTCGGCCACACGGTAGAATCGCACGGCCGTGGGATTCTACCGTGTGGCCGTGCGATTCTACCGTGTGGCCGTGGGATTCTACCGTGTGGCCGTGGGATTCTACCGTACGATTCGATTCAATCGACCGAAATCCCCAACGATATCAAACGGAATATGCCCATCCGTTTACCAAAATCCATTTCATCGTTTATGGCCGGATTCAAATCGGCGGTAAATACAAAAATTGATGATTATATTGATTTGCATCAATTAGGAATTCCGAAATACAATCGGAATAACCATTTTTTTCAACCCAATTACCATGACCATATCGTACGAAATGAGGTAGAATTCGAAAGAATCAGTAATTATATTATCAATAATCCGCGGAATTGGGTGAAGGATATGTTGAGGGAAGCGAGAAA
>JBIKQC010000269.1:0-6786 GCA_044349855.1 Saprospira sp. | reverse complement strand
TGATCGATACCGTTTATACCACCGCTTGTTTTGCCATAATACTTTCTGGAAACTTCAACAATATTTTCAGTGACCTGAAGTACAATCATGTCTCCTTCTCTTGGGTCAATAACTGATTCTATGTCATCAACATGTGCGATTATTGTTATAAGACCATTGATAGAATCATAACATGAGTAAGCCGTTGTGACAAACATATCGGTTCCGCCAAAAGATACAGCTATAGATTCATTGCCATTAGTGGCATTTAATTTTGCAGACAATATTCTTTTCTCAATGATAGGGATATTCTGAACCTCTCCAATTTTTACATCTACTGTTCCAATGATGATATATGCACCATTAACAAATTCGATACTTGAGCCATAATCTACGCCAATAAATCCGCGCAGTGATTCCCAAATAATATTGGCATCTGCATCAAGTTTCAATACTAAAATATCCTGTTTATCGTAGGCTGAAAATCTTGGATAATCATTTTTGCCAGTGAACACTTTTGTTGTTTCCCCAATGAGTACAAATTCTCCCTCAGGAGTTTGTTTGATTTCTTTTACCCAGTCATTTTTAGGGGTAGCTGAAACACGCAAAACTTTTTCCCAAACGACATTGCCGGTAAGGTCTAGTTTATACAATACAATATTAGTTGCCTCTGGTCTTGTTTGAGCTCCAACCAAAACCATTTTGGTTCTGTTTCCTGCAATAAGGTAGCCTTCGTCATTGGCTAAAACAGCAATAGATACACCTTCTTCGTCAAATCCGCCTTCACCGTCGCCAAAAGATTTGGACCATTCTTCATTGCCCAAAGAATCTGTTTTGATAAGATAAAAATCATCATCTGAAGTTGAGGCAAATGAATTGGAAGAACCCAAAAGTAGATAACCTCCGTCAGCTGTTGATTTTATATCACTAGCTTTCTGATCACGAATATGTCCGTAGTATTTAACAAAGGCATCTTTTTGGTTGGCAGGGGCAATTTTATCCTTTTTACATGAACTAAAAATAGTCAATCCTGCGATAAGCATCAAAAATAAGCGTTTCATAGACAGCATTTATTTGGGTTATTTACCTTTTATTTTATCAGCCTCTTTTGCGGCATCTCTAATAACATTTGAACTCGCACGGCCTCGACGGACATCGTCCAAAATTCCTGGCTTGTCACGCTCAAGATCTCGGACAAAGCTGTTTAATTCGCGTTTTAGTTCTGCATCGGTTGTACGTTTTGCATTGTTTTTCTCTCTTCGCAGCAGATTGTCTAAACGTTTGTCGACTAATATCGGATTGTATTTCTGCTTTTTACGTGGTTTATAGAATGATTTCTCAAAACCGACAGTAAGTGAAAAATTATCAATTCTGAAATCATTGTCTACATAGCCGAATTGGTAAACCAGTTCGCGATTGCTGTAGCGGTTATCCATGTTGACGGAATTCAAAAGCATTCTGTTATAACGTGCCTCAACAATAAAGAAATCTCTTCCGATTCTGAATTTTGCTCCAAGACCTGCTATACCTGAAATATTTATACTTTTACGAAGGGAAAGAGCAATTTCTCCGTTTTCTTCTCCGTATGCAGTAATACCGGATCCTGCAATTGGTATTTCAATTTCACCGCCAACAACAGCACCGCCTCCCAAGGTTTCTCTAGATGTACTTCTTTGAATATTAATCAATTGTGAACTAAGTAGAAAATTTGGAGCCGCACCAACATAAGCATAGGGGATTATTTTTTTATATTTTTTCAAATAATGCTCATAACGTATCATAACAGGTATATCAATATAAAATTGACGCTCATTGAACTGCAGCAGAGAGTACTGATAATCTGCCTGACGTGGATTCGATAGATTGGCAGTCAAATTCATAGTGTCTGCATAGAGATAGGAACGCAGTGCAAAATTACCTTCAATTGCAAAAGTGAAATCCCTCCAAACAGGAACTTCCATGCCGAGAGCCCCATTAAAACCCAATGTGATCTGTTTGTAGTTTTCTGCAGATTTGAGCGTATTATCTGTACTGTAATCCTGTAAAACCTCTACCATTGTATAATTTGTACCGATATTCGCATAAGCTGAGATTAAGGGTTTTGTACGATAGGTGCGAGACAAATAAATCAGGTCATAAGAGTTATTTGGATCCGTTGTATCTGCTTCGAACAGTGGATTAAATCTGAGTAGATTTTCGTAAGAAATAGTACTCTCACCAATTTCATTTCTGAAGAGGAAGCTCTCAGTCAGTAATTGGTATCCCTCAATCATTTTTTCTCGTGAAAATACCATTGGACGCTCACTAAGACAATCTTCGATTTTGTCCTTGACTTCTTCAAGAAGGCCGGCCTGATAACTTTTTTTTGCTTCCTCCAATTTGTCTGTACAAATTGTTGGGTCGAGCTTTTGTGTAAACCCGTACTGAGATAGAAATACCAAAGCGGATATTCTGAAAAAATTTCGAAGCATGAAAATAGATATTAAGTTACTTAAGCAGGTTTTTAGAAAAGTCCATTTCAGACATTAATAATATTGGAATATTGATATAAATATTATTGGTTGTCGCTTTCCTGTTCGAAGTCATTTCCACAGGTAGATAGAGGAGTCCGTTTGCCCTCAGCAGTGATGATGAACAATTTTTGTTTTCTCGGGTCCTTTTCGGTGTCATCGGTACCTATGTATTTTTTCCAATCCTTGTTGCTGAGGTTTTTACGCACCATTTCGCACATTTGCTCCGAATAGCGCGCCATATCTACTTCGTAGATTTTTACAGAGCCGTCAGCACAGCCTGTAAGAGCCTTTTTGCCGTCATGAGAAAAAGCAACAGAAAGCACCCAATCCATGTGGTCTTCTAAGCGTATAGGCTGAAATTTAGCATCTTTAAACGGAAACTCTTTTTCGTTGTCTAATTCCTCGTAATTTTTATCCCAAATCTGCCAGAGAGAAGCTCTTTTATCGAGACTGCCTGCCAATAGTAAGGTTCCATCATCGCTAAAAGTAATATCGCTGATGCCGGCACTGTGATTGAGCAGACGTTCAGGGCGATATTCATTACGTTTTTCAATATAATCGTAGATATCCCAAATTAATAGTGCACCATCCTGATAACCGACAGCTATAAAACGTCCGGCTGGGCTTACAGAAACCGAAGTGGCGTTCTGTTTATTATAGGGATTATCCAATTTGAATTCTTCCTGACCTGTTTTAATATTCCATACTGATACAGCAGGACTATTTCCTGCACCGGCAATGTGCTGACCGTCACCGGAAAGCGAAAGGGAAGTAATACGGTTACTGAGTCCTTCAACAATAGGTGTAACCTGACCTTTTAAGTTTGAATATTTAATGGAACCGTCATCACCAGCAGACACGATTGCATTGCCGTCAGGGAGGAATTCCAATGCCCAAACTCTTCGACCGCGGTGTGCATCAATGGTTAGAATTCTTTCTTTTTTGTTAACATCAAATACTTCAATATATTCTTCATCTCCACCACGAACAAGGAATTTTCCGTTAGGCGACATATCCATGGCACGATAAACTCTATCGTTTTTGTTGCGGGCAATTTCTTCTGGTTTTCCGTTTTTATTGCGATCTTCTTTTCCTTTGAAAGTACTCAGATTCCATTTCAGCAACCAGCCATCAGAACCTGTTGTATAAACTTTCAGGTCTTTCTCATCATCCTTATTGCTGACAACAATACTGCGTACAGCACCGATATGATCAAGCCCTTCAGGAGCAATATTCAAAGTATTAAAATCGGGATTGTCTTTTACCCCCTGCATTTTGTCGATAGCCTTGTATAAAGCCTCGTATATATAGGAGTCATTATTTCTCCCTTCACTTGCTTTATTAATATTAAAAGATTCCTGTGCCAACAGTGATTGGACATCCGGATCTTCAACTTTCCATGATTTTACAGCAACAGATTGCGCCAAAGAGAGTCCTTTGGTTTTAATAGCTTTCAAACGTTCAACATCGGCAATATTTTTTTGTTCAATTGCTTTGATTTCGTTATCGAGTGCATTGAGACGTTCTTTTTTTGCTGTAGTCATTGCAGCACGTGCCGAGTCGAATGCTACAAGGGCTTTAGCCTCAGAACGACGCGCATCCAATGATTTTTGTTGGGCAATATCGGCTGATTTTATAGCATTTTCTGTAGCAATTTCTGCCATAAGACGTTCCTGATCTGCACGTTTTGCGTTGGTAAGGGCCATAAACTCTTTTCCGGCGGCATCTTGTTTTGCTAATTCTGCCTGATAGGCTGCCAATCTTGCTTCTTTTTCTTTACGGCCTGCCATTACAGCACTGCTGCGGGCACTTTCTAAAGCCACACCCGCCAAAAGCAACAGAATAAGACAGATTATTCCAAACCCCAGACTCAAATACATTATAAGGGCACGGGTACGTTTTTTGCGGTCGGCATCTTCTTTTTCGGCAAAATCTTTTTTGTTGAGAGCACCTTCACTTTTTCTCAAAAAGTCTATAGAGTCATCATACATAGTATTATAACGCTCAGACCAAGCTGCATTTGGCGATAAAGCGTCCAATTTTGTCGATTGATATTTCTCCGGATCAAACCATTTTAACCCCATTGAGAGTTCAGGATCATGCCAAAGGCCACCTTTGCCTTCCATATATAAAGATGCAGCCGCAGACATGCGAATATACATATCGGCGGATTCATATTCTTCATCTGCCCATCCTGATAATCTGTCCCATTTTGAAATCAAACTTTCGTGAGCGATGTATATTGTAGTGTCTTCATCAATATCAGCAGCTGCTGGGGCAGAAAGGAATAATCTTCCCGGACGGCTGAAAGTTGTTATGACAGGTACGACAATCGAAAGTGGCATACCGGTTATTTGCATTATTTCACGTACAGTAGCTGGTCGACGGACTGAATTTCCATCCGCACCCTTTTCACTGAGTGCTCTGAAAAGTCTTTCGCAGACAATTTGTTTTTCTCTTGTATCTAATCCGTTAAAAGCTTCTTCAGCGTGTAACGAAAGTGATTTTTTAATGCCGCCTACCGCTTCATAATGTTTCAGACCAATAGCTAAATTTGGATCACAGTCTTCTACCCAATTATCCCAAGTGCGCATTAAATTGTGCTGGAGGATGGGCAAATCATCAAAATCTTCACCCATGTCGCTGATCATGCGTGTAACTAATTCAGGGTCTATTGTTGCTCCTGTTGCTTTAATTGGAGATATTATGACTTTTTTGAGTTCCTCTACTTTCATTCGGGGAATCAAAAACTGACCGTCATTTATAGCCTCGGGTAAACCACGAAAATCGGTACAATTACCTATAAAGCTTGTACGCATTGTAAGCACAATGTATATTGGCACATCGCGCTGACGGCTTGCATTCAGCAGTAGATTAACAAAAGTTGCCGCATCTTCCTGGCTTTTTGCATTTTTTTTGCTGAACCTGAATATTTCTTCAAATTGATCTACAATGATAATCAGATTTTCTTTATCAACCCCTGCACTTTTATATGCTTCCACTATTCCCAAGCTGCCCCTGCGAAGGGTATTCTCTATAACGGATGGATAATTGGGGTCCATCATTTCATCAGAATGCAGTACATTTCTTTGTGCAAGTTGATTTGCAAGGTTGGCAATAGGATTGTTACCTGGATTGCAAATTGCTATTCTCCAATTTGAACCGGCCTGTCCGGCAAAACCTTCCTGTAATTTAGGGACAAGACTTGCCTTGACAAGAGATGATTTACCGCCACCTGCATTTCCTACTACAGCTAAAAATCTGTTTGTTCGTATTTTTCTTAAAAGCTCATCGAGCTGTCGGTCTCTCCCGAAAAACATTTCACGTTCGTCAGGGTTATAGGAACGAAGGCCCGGAAAAGGCATTTTTGCTAATATATCAAAGGATGCACTCATGGTTTCTCCTGAATTGGTGTAGGTTTAAAATATAGGGTCTGTAGGGTTTCTAACAATATTTAAACCAAGCCTGCAACAGCAAGTTATACTCTAGGTCTAATTTGGGAGTCAAGATAGCTCATTATTTTAAAAAATTAAAACCAAGTCAGAAAAATTACAAAAAATAAAAGCCCAATAACTTAAAATTTAATAAATCTAACGGACCTAACTTTTAAAAATGTTTGACAATCCGATTTAATTTTTAGATTTTTGTGAAGAACTCAAAAAAGCCTAATTTAAATAATAAACATAAAGTATACAATGGCAAAAGCTAATAATAAACAGTCAAAAGAAACTTCTGGCAGATCAGAATTCAGAGTTTCAGTCGTCTATGGTTTTAAGGCAAAAATGAAGGTTGTTATTCTTGGAGAAGTTTTGAATGGGAAAATAGAAGAAGGCATGGAACTGCAGGCATGTTTGCCACATGGAACAGCAGTTGGAAAATGGTTGATAATAGAAATTTTAAACATGGATTTTATAAATGGTCTTGAAAATGAAAATTTCATAGGTCTCATTGTAAAATGTAAAGATGAAAATGACTTCAAACTATTACAGTCGCTACGTGTTTATGATGAAGTAGTCATAGTGGAGTAATATATCATTTCATATCAACTATGCATTATTTCTCTATTTTAGCATTTCATAATGAACAAGCAAAAAGAATCAGCAGGAAAATACAATGATAGTAAACTGCTTAGAAGGATTTTCTCTCTGGCAAGACCTTATCGCGCTGTATTTTTAACTGCTGCAACGTTATCTGTAATTTTGGCCCCTGTTTCAATCATAAGACCATATTTAGTTCAATTAACTGTTGACAATCACATTATTCATACTGATATGCCCGGTCTGATGATTATGAT
>JBIKQC010000268.1:0-6789 GCA_044349855.1 Saprospira sp. | reverse complement strand
GTACCACTCACCGCTATATTTCTTGTCGTTGCACCGGTACTGGTGCATGTAATATTTCCGCTTGCAGGGCTACTTGCCTGAGCGGACATGCGTACATATATAGTAGTGTTGTTTACAATACCGCCAGATTGTGTTAGTGTCAGCGGTGAGGCATAACCCGTGCCGCTCGTCGTTGATATCTGGAAACCTGTAGGGGCGGTAATTGTTATATTGGCAGAAAGGCCGGTGCCTGATACGGTAAAAGTCTGCTCTGCACTTGCAGTATTGGCACAAGCAGTAAATGAAAGTGGTCCGCCACTTGTGGATATAACTGCACATCCTGTAACAGTAACTCCGCCCGAAGCCGATCCTACACATTTTCCTATTTCAGTTTGATTGGCAGTTAGTATATCTCCCGTACTTACAGTTGAAACTGTAATTGTCCAGGTAGTTCCAACCCAGGAAGCTGAGCCACTTGATATTGTGATACCGCTTCTGATAACATTGATGTTAGAACCATTAATACCAGTTCCGCTAATTGAAGTAGAACCTGAACAAATAGGGCCTGTTACAGTAGGTGTTGCTGATATTGCTCTAACCACTATCGTACCTGTAGCAGAAACTGTTCCGCAACCTCCGGTCAAAAGAATGCTGTAAGGGAAAGAACCAGCCACTGTCGGAGTACCATCGATGGTTATCACATTAGATGCCCATCTTGCTCTCACCCCTGCAGGCAGACCATTTGCCCCAGGTACACCATCATTGGCAATTCCTGTTGCACCCGTTGTGTTATGCGTTACATTTGTAATAGCAGTATTGATACAACCAAGTGGACTGATCGATCCAACAGATGCAGTATTATTTGACGTTATGGATATTGTCAAGCTGGCACAGGTAGTGATAGTGCCATTACATGGGCTGTTACCTACCCTTCTTACATAATAAGTTGTGCCGACTGTGGGGGATACAACGACTGTTGCACCAGTACCTACCAATGTTCCACCACAACTGCCTGTAAACCATTCAAAGGTTGCGCCAGATCCGTCTGTACCACCTGAAAAACTTAAAGTTGTTGACTGCCCTGAACAAATGGTATTTCCTGCGGAGGATGCTACTGTTGTTGGTGCAGTTGGCGGTGTATTTACAGAAATAGTCAAGCTGGCGCAGGTTGTGGTAGTTCCATTACATGGGCTATTGCCTACCCTTCTTACATAATAAGTTGTGCCGACTGTGGGGGAGACAAGCACTGTTGCTCCAGTACCTACCGATGTTCCGCCGCAACTGCCTGTAAACCATTGATAGTTTGCGCCAGATCCGTCTGTACCACCTGAAAAACTTAAAGTTGTTGACTGCCCTGAACAAATGGTATTTCCTGATGAGGATGCTACTGTTGTTGGTGCAGTTGGCGGCGTATTTACAGTAATAGTTATAACGTTTGAATTTGCAGCAGTACAAACTCCGCTCGTAACAACCGCACGGTAATACCTTGTTGCTGTAAGTGTCCCCATCTGTGCAGATGTCAATGGAGAAGCAGTTGCACCGGATATGTTGTTGAAATTTGTATTGTCTGTAGACTCCTGCCATTGTATGGTTCCTGTATTACTTGCCAAGGTAATATTTGCAGGCGAGGTTCCTGAACATATTGTTTGGTTGGAACTGGCAGTACCGCCTACAGAGGTAGGATTTACTGTGAGCGTCACATTTCCTGTTTGTGAACATCCCGAGGCTTGAGCTGTCGCGGTATATACCGTAGTAGCATTAGCATTCGAAGCTGTTGGACTTTGTATATTGGTTAAATTCAAAAAAGTAGCCGGGCTCCAACTATAGGTAAACTGTAATGGCGGGCGGAAAGAATAAAATCTTCCGGCTCCCGGCCAGGCCGAATTAAAGTTGTCGGCTGCCGAATTGCTTGTGGTATGTGCTGCAGTACTGACACTATTAAAATTTGCTGAGTTAGCACCACCAATTCCACAGGAGAACGATGCCGGGGCTGTTCCAGCACCATAAACAAATTTTATCTCGCCGCTCGTTTCATAGAGCCAAACCTGGAATTGGAGATTGAATGGAGCATTTACATTTGCAACTGTATACAATCTGTAATCTATAACAACAATTCTATTAGGTGATGTACCAATGGTTCCCCATCTGACACCACCATCGGTAGAGGAATTCATATCATCCCAAATACCCATCAACTTGGGTACATTGGTAGTAGTTGTAAAATTATTTAAATACTCAGTAGTAACTGCAGTACCTCCAAGTTTTAACAATCCATTGCTACTTACAGAAAATTGTGTGTAGTTAGTTCCTTCATAATTGAAGCTAAAGGGCATAGTTTGAACAGTAGAAGCTACATCATCTGTGCTTAGCGTAACAATTGTAGCACCAAAGCTAGGTGCAAGAAGATTTAAGCCTGTACCAGTGGCAAAAAGGTAATTATTTGCTGTATTTACGGTACTACTTGGAGTGGTTGTTAATGTTGATGATGACCCTGAGCAAATAGTACTGGGAGTGGCCGATGCACTGGGCACAGAAAATCTGTTGACTATGATTGTTTTGCCAACACTCACTGTTCCACAGCTTCCGCCACTACTCGTAAATGTCAACAATACCACACCCGACTCTGCAGAATTTGCAGTATAGGTTGCTGTGTTGGGATTTGTCCGGTTAGTCCAGGTACCCGCACCACCGGTCCAAGTACCACCAGTTGCACTTCCACCAACAGTTGCACCCATTTGAATTGAAGTGTTTCCGGGACAAATCGATGGCAAAACATTTCCCACTGTAACTGTTGGAAGCGCATTAATTGTTATATCTGCTGTATTTACATAGGCAACATTGTACGTATTACTACTGATTACTCTTACTCTATAACCTGTTCCCGCTGTTGCGCCTGCCGGTATTGTGGCGGAAATAGTGCCCGAAGTTGTACTTGATGATGTACCTATGTTAGTTGGAGATGCAAAACTGCCAGAGGCATTTGATAGTTGAGCGGTAAAAACATTACCGGCTGGAAAAGTTCCTGAAATTGTATACGGTATAGAAATTGACGCACCAGGGCAATATGCAAGTGGATTTATTGTGCCGACCCTGGTTTCTCTTGGTGTATATCGGTAGATTTTACCGTTTGTATGACGTCCAGGCGTTCCATTAGAACTGAATGACCCTAGTGTTGTACTCTGAGTTGAACTATTTGCCGTCCCAGCTGTACTCGAATTAATAGATAGTGTCGTATTTAATCTATTAAGAACATTGGTAGCAAATGTATTATTAGGGCCTCTCAATCCTACTTGTGCGGTGTATGCGGTAGTTGCAGTTGAGCTTCCTACTGCCATACCAGATGGACCATAAATAATATCAATAACATTGCTTGCCTCCTTTATTCTGATCTGAAAGTCGAAATAAGGAGCAATAGTTGTACTATTTGAATAAGCAATCCTCCAATTTTTGAACTGTATCACAACCTCACGATTACCAGCGGCTCCAACTGTTTCCCATCTCAGTGTTGATGTCCGACCCCCAAGATTAAACATCCCGTTCAAATCTCTTCCCCAAGCAGAAATGGCTCCGGAATAGGTTGTAGTGCTACTTATCGGTATATAAACATTTCCAGCGGGTGCGGTTGCTCCAAAAGTAATATAACCATTAGAATTTATATTGAATGAGGTATATCCTACTCCATTGTAGGTAAATGTGAAAGGCATTCCTGTTACTGAATACACAACATCGTCAAGAGAAGGAGCCCCTACAACATTTCCAGTTGCAGTACCCAATAGTGTTCCACCTGTAATTTCAGTGTAAGTACCGGTTGTTTGCTGAAAAGAATAGGTTGTTGCAACCTGCCCCCAAGCCTTGCCACTCCCCATTATCATGACCATCAAAAAGGAAAGAGCACAGAACCCTCGATGAGTCACAAATGCAATAAAAGCACTCAAAACCTTAGTTGAAAAAATCTTGACAAAAGCGGCAAGACTAGTTCTGAAACCGTTTTGCTGCAACATAAAAGACAGGAAAAGTCCTATGAATGGGGTAAGCAGCAAAGAGATGATAAAGATTTGTATATTTTCAGCCATATAAGCGTTGGTATTTGCAATACTTCAAAAAAAAAACTAGCGGATTAAACCAATTGCAATTATAAGCAAATTAACTTAAATCAAGAAGGAGAAGTTCACTTTTTTGGAAATTTAATTTCGTGTTTGTGGGGGATTTTTTAGATTTTCAGATGTCAGATGTCAGATGTCAGATTAGAGATTAGAGATTAGAGATTAGAGATCTGAGACTTCAGTCGTCCAGAAACCAAATATTTCACAGGGAGATGTGGAGAAAAAAGACTAGAGACTGGGAGAAACTTTGCGGAACTCTGAGTTGTGGGTTAAAACCCACTGCTCGTTTGGTACATAAAAACCTTAGGCTAAAGCCATCTGTTTTTTTTATAGTTGTGGGTTACACCGATAGCCATCGGTGCCACAGCTCCTTTGGTACCTAAAAACCTGATGCTAAATCCATCAGTATTTTATTTTCAATATGATTTAGCTTTGGGTTGAAAATGGAATAAACAGGGACAAAAATTTGGGTATTTTTCATGTCGCCCGAATGTGGCTCTGTGTCATTTTTTTCGCCCCAAAGGGGCTTGACCATCTTTGGTCGCAAACTGATGTAAATTGCGGGAGAACTTTCGAACTCCATTTGCAATTATACCCTAAATAACCTATCTTTGTATAAAACTCCTAAAATGCAGACAAGCAGGGTAAAATTTCCATATGGGATCAGTAATATAGAACAGTTGATCACTGATAATTATGTATTTGTCGATAAGACAAATTTTATTGAATTATTGGAAAATGAAGAGCGCTTTTCCATCTTTCTACGACCAAGAAGAATGGGTAAAAGTCTTTTTGTGTCGATGTTGGAGTATTATTATGACATACTGAAAAAAGATAAATTTGACAAAATTTTCTCTAAGCTCTACATTGGTAAAAACCCGACTCCAATGGCTAGTAGCTACCGCGTTTTAAAGTTTGATTTCAGTGGTATTGATACGCAGACTGACGAAAATACATTTAAATTTTTTCTGGACGTTATTAGAGAAACTATGTCCACCTTCATGGGGCGATATCAGCTTTTTAGTGAGCAGCAGCAAAGGCATATACTTGAGGGTGACTCGCCCGGAAATGTACTCAGAAGATTTTTCGAAACACTCAATCTGTGGAAAACACAAACAGGAGATGAGCTAAAAATCTATATATTAATTGATGAATACGACCATTTTACAAATGAAATTCTGATTCGGGATCTCGGCGAATTTAAACGCTCTGTGACACAGGATGGTTTCATTCGTAAATTTTACGAGGCTATCAAAATAGCCACACAGCAGGGTTTTGTTGATCGGTTTTTTATTACCGGGGTATCGCCGATTACTTTGGATGGATTGACGAGTGGGTTTAATATTGGATCACACTTATTCGAATTAAAGCATTTTAATGATTTGATGGGTTTTACACTGGCCGAGGTTGAGCATTTACTGAATCTGGTACTTATTGATAAGAGCAGAGCGACAGAGATTTTAAATGACCTGAAAGTTTGGTACAATGGCTACCGTTTTAATATTGATGTAGATCATACGATTTATAATTCCGACATGGTCTTGTATTTTGTTAAGAAATTTGCAAAGGAACAAAAATACCCACCTCAAATGCTAGACCCCAACATCATGCCCGATTTCCTAAAAATAAAAAAGCTTTTTCGGGTAGTTAATACGGAAGAAAAATATGAAGTATTGAGGGCTGTTTTGGAACAGGGGGAAATCAGTGCAAGGCTTATTTACCAGTTTTCATTCGAACAGCCTTTCGATAAAATGTCTTTTACCAATTTGTTGTACTATTTGGGCAATTTGACGCTGAAAGGAAAGAACGAATATGGAATTCCACTATTTGTAATCCCTAATTATGTAATAAAAGACATTTTTTGGCAATATTATGCAAATTTGCTCCAGGAAACTGCCGGCCTGACGACCGATTCATCCAAAGTCAAAGATGCTATCATGTCAACTGCAGCTGGGGATATCGGCCCATTTTTATTGTTGGTGCAGAAATTATTAGAAGTGTTTTCCAATCGCGATTTCCAGCGTTTCGAGGAAAAATATATCAAGGGCATTATCATGGCCTATGCCTTTCAAGCCGATTTTTATGTAGTAAGATCAGAAAGGGAAATTACCAACGATGGTTATCTAGATCTTGAATTGCTGCAGCACCCTGCACTTCCGGGCATTCCGCATCAATATGCCATGGAAATAAAATACCTAAAACAGGCCGATGAAAATCAACTGCAATCGACCATGCTGGCTGCTAAGTCACAATTAAAATCCTATCTCGAAAAGGATGCAATCCTGCAGTCGCTGCAAAGGCTGAAGGCTGTTGCTGTGGTGGTGGTGAAAGATAAGGTTTATTGGGAGGAACTATAGTAATTTAAAAATTCGGTAAATTTATTGAGGTCACCCCGCTGGGGCTCAAAAACTGTTTCTGCCTGGCGGCTAAGTACAGGCCGCTCCGATGGAGCTGAAATGCAGTTGACCAATCTGTGAAAATCTGTATTAACGATGGAGCTGAAATGCAGTTGACCAATCTGTGAAAATCTGTATTAACGAAGTTAATCTGTGCAATAGCCGGGTTCGAAAAATTTGTTTCATTCTTTCATCTAATGCGGCATTAAAACAGCGCAACTATTCGCTGCTTTTTTTACAAAGGCTTTCGAGGGCCGTTCGAAAAAAAACTTTCATCCTTTCATCTTTTATCTTTCACCCTATAATGATAC
>JBIKQC010000006.1:0-24746 GCA_044349855.1 Saprospira sp. | reverse complement strand
TAGCTATAATTGAATAAGATGAAAAAAAAGCCCCGTAGGGCTGACCTGTTTGATTGTTTAACAAGGTTTTGTGAATTTATTAGTTTTATAAAATCCAACCCTTGATTCACATTAGTAAGTTACCAATCACAAATAATATCAACTTTGAACCCGAAGGCTCCGCGAAGCGAATGAAGTCTTTTTCATACTGACATCGTTAGAAAGCCTCTCTGAAGGCACTTTGTCAGCCTAAAAAATCCTTTCATTGAAAACACATCATTATTTATGATTGGTTACTAAACTATATTTAATAATTACTTCTTAGAACTTTAGAAAATGAAAGTAGCAGTAGTCGGCGTGACCGGAATGGTCGGACAGGTAATGTGCCGCGTATTGGAAGAGCGCAATTTTCCAATCACTGAATTTATTCCTGTAGCCTCTGAAAAATCGGTGGGCAAGGAAGTTATGCTCAATGGCAAAGCCTACAGGGTGGTCAGTATGGAAACTGCGATTTCCATGCAACCCGATATTGCCATTTTTTCTGCAGGCGGAAGTACTGCCAAGGAGTTTGCACCAAAATTTGCAGCTGTGGGTACTACCGTTATCGACAATTCATCGGCATTCCGAATGGATGAGGACAAACCGCTCATCGTGCCTGAAGTGAATATTGCGGACCTGAAACCTGAACATAAAATTATTGCCAATCCCAACTGTTCCACCATTCAGATGGTAGTGGCCCTTATGCCGCTGCACAAGGCTTACGGCATTCAGCGTTTGGTAATTTCTACCTATCAGTCGATGACCGGTACCGGTGTGAAAGCTGTAAAACAGTACGAGGAAGAATTACATGGCCAAAAAGCGGAAAATCCGGCCTATCATTATCAGATATTCCAAAACTGTATTCCGCACTGCGATGTTTTTAACGACAACGGTTACACCAAAGAAGAAATGAAACTGGTGCATGAAACCAAAAAAATATTGGGCGACAACAGCCTGCGCATTACAGCAACAGCTGTGCGTGTTCCTGTATTGGGTGGTCATTCGGAAGCCGTAAATGTGGAGTTTAAACATGATTTTGATCTGGTAGAACTGAGACAGATTCTGTCCAATTCGCCCGGCATTGTTTTGATGGATGATATTAATAACAACCTGTACCCAATGCCGCTTTTGGCACAGCATAAAGATGAGGTTTTTGTCGGTCGTCTGCGCCGTGATGAATCTCAGGAAAAAACACTGAATATGTGGATTGTGGCCGATAATCTTCGCAAAGGTGCTGCTACAAATGCCATTCAGATAGCCGAATACCTCGTAAAAAAAGGTTGGCTGCAACAGCTAAGCATGGAAACTAAGTGATGCACCTAACAGAACTGAAACAGATTTTTGAAGAAATCACTGATCTCGACAACGAAGGCAATGATTTATACATGTTGGAGGCATTGGCCAACAACGCTGTCTATGTTCTGTCCAAAATGCAAAAGTCAGAAAATATTAATGAAAGGGCAATTTCCGGTCAGGTATTGACAGACATGCTGCACACACTTAATAAAGAATTGATTTGGGCAAAAGAGGAGGAAATCCCTCTGGAAAAAAAGCACTGGTTTATTAAAGCCAAAAAACAGATTCTGGAAGATATGAAGGCACTATTCGAATAATAATGATTAAAAATAAATACGTTTACAATCCATCGACCCTTCGCTACGAAAAGGTTCATAACGCCCGACAGAAAACCATCCGGAATCTGGTTGCAGCATTGCTTTTACTATTGCTGCTGACAGCCGGAATTTATCTGCTTTCATCTGATTTTTGGGGCAATTCCAGACAACAGAAGGAATTGGCAGAAATGCAGAAACAGTACCGCGAAATGCAATCGCATCTTGAACTGATGAAAAAGACACTTGAGAATCTTAACGAGAGAGATGCAGCTATTTCAAGACAATTGTTGGAATCGGAGCCGGGCGAAGAATTTACAAGCCGGAAAGTAAAAAGTCCCGAAGATCTGAAACAGCTGAAGGACACAGAACTCATTGGAGAGCTTTCCGATAACATCGGGAAGATGAGAAAAAAATTGGCAGTTTTATCAAAAACTCAGGCTGAACTTAAATCGGCCGTGAAAGCAAAAGAGAAAATGCTAAAGGCTGTTCCTTCTATCCGACCCGTTATCAGTGAAAGCAAGGTTGAGTATTTATCAGGGTTCGGATACCGTAAGCATCCAGTTTTTAAAATTCTGAAAATACATAACGGCATCGACTTCGGTGCAGCTATAGGTACCGCCGTTTATGCCAGCGGAAATGGTAAAATTCAGCAGGTACAGCAGAAGAAAGACGGTTATGGCAACAGCATTGTGATGGATCACGGTTACGGCTTTCAGTCCGTTTATGCACATCTTTCCGAGATCAGCGTAAAGGTCGGAGACGAAGTAAAACGCGGGCAGATCATCGGTCGTGTAGGCAATTCCGGCGGAGTTGCACCGCACCTGCATTATGAAGTAATTTACAAAAAGAAACGTGTCAATCCCTTGCATTTTTGCCGGGAAGGCATGACTGCTGAGGAATTTCAACGATTCACTGAAATGGTTTCTAAGGAAAATCAGGCACTTTCAATACATTAAATCCCGATTAAAAAAATAATGACAGCTACAGAACTTTCAAAAAAATTGGCAATTTCAGCAGCAACTCTTCGGTCTTGGGAAAAGCATTTTGCCATTTGGCTTTCGCCGGATTATAAAACGGATAAAATATACAGTCAGAGTGCTTTTCAGCAATTTGCCGTGATTAAATACCTCATTATAGAACGCGGATTTACCGTGGAGGGAGCACTGAAAGAAATTGAACGCCGTGAAAGCATGGACGGAGATCAGGTTTTTCTGATTGAGAAATTACATTCTTTGAGAGGCTTTTTGATTGATTTGAGAGAAAAATTGGACTAAACTACCACATATGATACATTTAAAACCACCGGCAGTTTATTCAGAGGATAAAAAATTGCCTTCTATTTTCCTAGCGGGGAGCATTGAAATGGGCAAAGCCGAAGATTGGCAGTCCTATGTTGCCAATGCACTTTCGGATCTTGAAGTTTTGATCATGAACCCCCGCTGCGATGCTTGGGATAACAGTTGGGAACAGAGTATCGACAATCTCGTATTTAGAACACAGGTGGAATGGGAATTGCAGGGCTTAGAAACTGCAAGCTACCGCATTTTCAATTTTATTCCCAATACTATGTCCCCCATCACGCTGATGGAATTGGGACTTTTTGCCGAAAAAGGCAATTGTATTGTACACTGTCCCAAAGGTTACCTTCGCAAAGGCAACGTGGACATTGTTTGCGCACGCTATGGCGTTTTGACTGCAAACAGTCTTGAAGAAGCAATTGACTGGTTGAGGCAAAATATCAATTCAGCAAATTAAACCCGGCTAAAATTCTAATCTTTTAAGAGAAGCACTTTATGTGTCCATTTATGACCTCCGGCCTCCAAACTTATGAGGTATAAGCCTTCGGCTTCTTCACCCAAATCCAAGGAAATTCTCTCTGAATTTATATTATAAAACTGTTTATGCAGAATTGGCTGTCCCATTAGGTTATAGACATTACAATCCAACTGCTGTGTTTCACCAAAATGTAAATCCAAATAAACCAAACCCTTGCTTGGATTTGGATAAACTATTGATTCAAATTGTGTTACAGCTGAAGTGACTGTTCCGGAAAGCACACAGGAAGCAGTTTGGTTATCGTCCACCATTTCTTCAGCATTTCCTACAATAAAAGGATAGTGAAGAGATGTGCCAAATTCCGATTCAAAGTTAGCTACTGCAACATAGATTCCAAATTGCGGTATGTAGCGTGAAAGTCTTACAAAACCTGTACCTGCAGCTGCATCTGCCCAGTAGGAAAGTCCATCTTTTCCACTATCATTAACTTTTATTGTATAACAGCCTTTTCCAAAGGCAACCCGATCAACATAAGTAGAATTGGCATTTAGTGTGCCGACAGCACGCTGCAATAGAACATTACCGTCTGAATCGAGCAGCTGATACCCGGTTTCAGCCGGTCGGCTGTTTGTTTTAAATTCGATGAACATGGTATCGTAATTATGAATAGATGGCATATTGTAGTCCGTTGATGCAGTATTATTAAAACTATATTCATCATTTCCCCCGTTTACTTCAATAATTTCTGCATAGAAACGCTGATTGTTAAAATCGGCATTTACCCAAGTAACATTAGGTAACTCAATTTCCGCTTTTTCCAGAAAAGCCAAGTTTCCTGTCCATGTATATTGACATTCGTCTGCACCGTCAACACGGTATTGAATTTTAATTGAGCTGATATTGTTTGAACCGGTATTCTGAACAAGAACCTTTGGTTGTGCACAAATCGGATTATTTCTTCTGTGCTGAATTTTATTGGTCGGACTTAATATATCAAGCAGATAAGCATCATTGCTAAAATTGATAGCACCATAACTCACCAATCTTGCATTTACAGTATAGGAAGGCGCCTGATTGCCACTCCAGCTGTAATTCTGCATATTAAAATCAATGTTGTTTATCATTCCATTCTGAAGAAAAGATCCAACTTCAAATTCATTGGTAATTGCCGCATCACCCGGACACCAGCCTGCCCTGTCATCCAACCAGGTGCCTCCCTGCGGATAGGTAGGATTTGAACCGCAGTCAGATTTCCAAACATTTGCATTACCGGCATTGGCCGCATTTATATTGACCGTATAATTGCGGACACAAAACTCGGCACAGTTTACATTATTGTCGAAACCATGTCCGGTAATAGTGGAAAAAATTCTGGCACCTGCAATTCCTGCAGGAACAGTAATTGCTTTGTTGTTAAAAAAATTGCTTTCAAAATTTGCAGAGCTACTGTAGGTCGCATCGCCCTTGTAGATATTTTTAACATCGAGCACCTCTCTTGGCGGTGTACCCTCTATAAATTCGAATCGCAGATTTATACTGAATCCACTGCTCCAACCACTGTAAAAAGCTCTTATCTGCACGGAGTCTTTGAGCAAATCAACGAGGTCTGTAACATCAAAAACATGTTCGCGGGTCCAGGAATTGGCCAATGAGCTGCCATAAGGTGTTATAACACGACCCATCTCAAATGGATCAACCACTTCAAATACATTCCAGGTAGTATCAACAACAAGCGGCATTGTTGAAATAGTATCCAAACTTAAAACGGTGGAATCGTAAGTACCAGTCGGATGCATTAAAAAAATCTGTGTAGTATAATCCCAATCACTGCAGCCGCCTGTGGCGCAACCCATTGTATACCGCATCCAGATTTTCCGATAAGTTTTTTGCGGATCATTGGGAAATATACCTGTACGGTCATAATTACCATACCAGGTCATATCGACACCACTATGAACCTGAACAAATGTGGTATCTCCTTCAACTGCAAAGAGCTGACAAACTACTGTAAAAAGCAGTACAAAGCCTAAAAAGAATCCTTTCATCGGGTATGAATTTATTTCTTGATCCCAAAAAACGATAATTCCAATTCAACTTTAAAAATTAGTTTGAATCTGAATCAAAAGTACTGATATTTTTTTAAAAGACAGCCTTAAAATGCAAAAAGGCAGTCCGTTTCCGAACTGCCTTTTTTATATTGTAATTTTAATATCTTAACTTTCCAAAGCTGCTGCACCGCCCACGATTTCACCCAACTCTGTCGTAATCGCTTCCTGACGTGCTTTGTTATAATGGATGCGAAGATCACGAAGCATATCTTCAGCATTCTCTGTAGCCTTATCCATCGCAGTCATACGGGCACCATGTTCTGATGCTGTACTGTCGAGGATAGTTTTGTGAAACTGAGTTTTCAACACTGCAGGAATAAGGTATTGCAAGAGTTCGTCCTTTGCAGGTTCGAAAATAAAATCTGTTGCAAATTCATTTTCCTGAATTTCTGTTTTGGCAATAGGCAGAAAATGCTCTACTTCATACTCTTGCATTGCTGCATTCTTGAAGCGTGCATAAGCAATTTCTACAGCATCGTATTCTTCATTAACAAAGGCCTCCATCAGACGTTCAGCAAGCGGAATTGAATCGAGAGATGAAAACTCTTTACCGACCAATTCAGTATACTCACTGATAAGCGTAGCTTTTGGAAAACGTTTGCTGAGAATATCGCGACCTTTTTTACCGATAAACAGCAAAGTAACATTACCGGCATCATACTGTGCGGCATATTTACCGTTGAGCATAGCCGTAACCATTTTCATTACATTGGTATTGAATGCACCGCAGAGACCGCGATTTGAGGTAATAGCTACAATACAGATTTTGTTGGCAGGGCGTTCAACGCTGTATGGTGAATCCATATCGTCTTCAGAAACTGTGGAGAGGATATTGGAAAGCATCTCATTCAATTTTTGAGAATAAGGGCGAAGTTGAAGAATTGCCTGTTGAGCGCGGCGCAGTTTCGAGGCTGCAACGAGTTTCATAGCTTTGGTAATCTGCTGTGTAGATATAACCGACTGAATTCGGTCACGTACTTCTTTTAAATTTGCCATTTGCTTTTATATATTGGTAGCAGTTAAACAGTACCAAATATTCTGATAAAATACCTGATACTGTTTTTCCTGATACTGTCTTTATTTAAACTGTGCAGAAAGTTCTTTTGCCAATGCTTCTACTTTAGCAATATCAGCATCATCATATTTACCTTTGCGGAAGTTTTCGAGCACAGAAGCATAACGCTGTTCCATATTGAGGTGGAAAATTTTTTCGAATTCTCTTACTCTTTGCACCGGAACTTCGCGAAGCAAACCTTTGGTACCGCAGTGGATGATAGCTACCTGTTTCTCTACAGATAAAGGAGAGTATTGCGGTTGTTTCAGGATTTCCACGTTACGTGCGCCCTTGTCCAATACGAATTTAGTTGCTGCATCGAGGTCGGAACCGAATTTTGAGAATGCTTCCAACTCACGATACTGAGCCTGATCAAGTTTCAGTGTACCAGATACTTTTTTCATGGATTTGATCTGAGCAGAACCACCTACACGTGAAACGGAGATACCTACGTTAATCGCAGGGCGTACACCGGCATTGAAGAGATTTGATTCCAAGAAGATCTGACCGTCAGTAATTGAAATTACGTTTGTTGGGATATAAGCAGAAACGTCACCGGCCTGAGTTTCGATAATTGGAAGGGCTGTCAGTGAGCCACCGCCTTTTACCAATGGTTCACCGTTTTCGTCTTTAGCATCTCTCAATGACTCTGGAAGGTCGTTCATGCCGCGAGCGATATCGTTATTCGAAATAACTTTGGCGGCACGCTCCAATAAACGGGAGTGAAGATAGAATACGTCACCCGGATAAGCCTCACGTCCCGGAGGGCGACGAAGCAACAGAGATACCTCGCGGTATGCAACAGCCTGTTTTGACAAATCATCATAGATGATCAATGCAGGACGTCCTGTGTCACGGAAAAACTCTCCGATAGCTGCACCTGCAAAAGGCGCATAGAACTGAAGTGGAGCCGGATCGGCAGCTGAAGCAGAAACGATTACAGTATAAGGCAATGCACCGTTTTCTTCAAATATTTTAGAAACCATAGCTACCGTTGAAGCTTTCTGTCCTACGGCTACATAGATACAGAAAACAGGTTCGCCGCGCTGATAAAATTCTTTTTGGTTAAGGATGGTATCAATAGCGATAGCAGTTTTACCTGTCTGACGGTCACCAATGATCAATTCGCGCTGACCACGTCCGATAGGAATCATAGCATCAATTGCTTTGATACCAGTCTGGAGCGGTTCAGTTACCGGTTGACGGAAGATTACACCTGGAGCTTTACGCTCGAGCGGCATTGCATATCTTTTGCCAGTGATTGGACCTTTACCATCGATTGGCTGGCCCAGTGGATTGACAACGCGGCCCAACATACCTTCACCTGCATCGATTGACGCGATACGGCCGGTACGTTTTACTTTGTCACCTTCTTTGATTTGCTCTGAAGGACCCATTAGTACAAGACCTACATTGTCCTCTTCCAAGTTCAATGCGATAGCCTGAATACCATTGGCAAACTCCACCAATTCACCGGCACCGACGTTAGAAAGCCCGTAAACACGAGCAATACCGTCACCTACCTCCAATACGGTGCCTTCTTCTTCGAGTGTTGTACCGGTACCAAAGCCGGTAATTTGCTCTTTTAATATTGCGGATATTTCGTCCGGTCTTACGTCAACCATATTCTAAAAGTTTTTGATGTAAAGATTTTCACTAAATTTGGTTCTTAACTGGTCCAGCTTATATGCAGCGCTGGCGTTATATACACGGTCTTTGAATTGCAGGATGAATCCGCCGATAATTGCTGGATCGACCAATGTTTTTAATTCTACGTCAGATTCTATCAAGCCTTTGGCTTTAAACTCAGCCAAAATATTGTCAACCATCGGTTTGCTCATCTCAGCAGCAGTCGTAAGTGTAACAGCGGAAATATGTTTTTCCTTGTTATACATGAGATGAAAAGTACGGCATACATCGACGAGGTAGGCTTCACGGTTGTGTTCTGCCATAATCATCAGTGTATTCAGGGTAAGTTTATCCACTTTATTGCCGAATACAGCATTAAAGATGCCTTCTTTTTTTTCTTCCTTGATAAGGGGATTCTTCATGACCGAAGCAAAGTCTGGAAGATCAGCAACCTGACGTACATAAAGAATATCCTGGTGTACTTTATCGAGTTTACCTTCGTTTTTGGCCAGTTCGAAAAGAGAATTAGCATAACGGGAGGCGATGCGTGCGATTGACATAAATCTTTATAGCTAAAAGATAAAAGAGGAAAGTTTTGCTTTCGCTCGAAATAATATTCAATAATAATATTCAATACTGAATACTCAATGATTAGTTGAGATTGCTTTGTTTCATTTCAGTAACTTTGCGGGCTACAAAATCCTCATGTTTGCCCTGAAGTTCAATCTGCAGAATCTGTTGAGCAATATCTACTGAAAGTCTTCCTACTTCGTTGAGCAGCGTCACTTCCATTTCTTTACGGCGGTTTTCGATTTCTGTTTTGGCAGCTTCGAGCAACTGACGGGTAGTTTCTTCCGATCTTGTTTTTGCATCTTCGATCATTTTATCGCGGATAGCTTCTGCTTCACGGATAATTCTCAGACGCTCTTCAGAGGCCTGACGCTCCTGGTTTTTCTTATCGTCCTGCAATTGGGCCATTTCCTTACGGGCATTCTCTGCCATCTGTAGGGCATTGTCAATATCGGTTTCGCGTGCTTTCAAAGCATCTTTGATGGTTCTAAAAAAGCGGCTCAACACGAAAAATACACCAAGGAAAATAATGGTGGTCCAAAAGAGCAAGCCAAAGCTTGGGTTCATTACGGAAAAATCTGCTAAATAAAGCATAATCTAAAAGTTCAAAGTTTAAAGAGAAAAGAAGCAGGAAGCAAGCTTTCTTACTGCATATATATGATAAATAAACTTTTTTTGGTAAAAGCAAGCCGAAAACCAATCGTCAGCGGCTTGCTTTAATTTTTTTTGCCTAGGCAAAAATTATTTTGCGATCAATGCTACTACGATAGCGAAGAGGGCTGCACCCTCAACCAACGCAGCTGCGATAATCATGCTGGTACGGATATCACCGGCAACTTTTGGTTGACGAGAAATACCTTCCATGGCTTTACCGCCAATTTGACCGATACCAATACCGGCTCCAATTACTGCCAATCCGGCTCCAATTGCTCCCATGATGGAAAAATATTTATAAAAATTAAAAAATAAAAGTGAATCTTTATTGAAAGGAGTACAACTCCGTCAAATTTTAATGATGTGCGCCTTCGTGACCTTCATGGTGGTGTTCTTCAACAGCAGAACCGATGTAGATGGAAGAAAGCAGCGTAAAGATGAATGCCTGAAGGAATGCTACAAACAACTCGAGGAAATTCATGGCAAATACAAATGGAATGGCAACCGCACCCCCACCAATTGCACCTGCCATACTTTCACCGCCATTACTGAATACAAAGATTAAACTTACCAAACTTAATATGATAATGTGACCTGCAGTAATGTTGGCAAACAAACGAATAAAAAGCGTAATAGGTTTGATAAACAGACCTGCAATCTCGATAGGTGTCAACAAAATTAAAACAGCCTTAGGAACGCCCGGCATTGCGAAGATGTGCCCCCAGTAATTTCTGTTACCGCTGAGGTTTGTAACCAGAAAAGTAAAGAATGCTAAAACGATTGTCACACCCAAATTTCCTGTAATGTTCGCACTGCCCGGAAAAATAGGGATAAGTCCCAAAATATTGGCAAAAAGAATGAAGAAGAAAACTGTCATCAGATAAGGGAAGAATTTTTCCCATTTATGACCGATACCTGGTTTGATAACCTCATCGCGCATGAATACGATGATAATTTCAAACAAATTCTGCATACCCTTTGGAGCTTGGCCGACTCTTTTTTTGTAAGATTTGCTTACAGCACTGAAGATAAAAATGAGCAGAAACATAGCCAAAAACATTGAGAACACGTTTTTGGTAATGGAAAAGTCAAACCAACTTGTAACTCCCTGAAGGGCACTTGCTGCC
Source organism: Saprospira sp. (assembly GCA_044349855.1). GTDB lineage: Bacteria > Bacteroidota > Bacteroidia > Chitinophagales > Saprospiraceae > Saprospira. The sequence goes on along the minus strand of JBIKQC010000006.1, from coordinate 14,197 downwards.
TGTAGTGTGTATGTCTTGTCCCCAACATGAACGCTATGTGCATGGCCTTCCGATTCCGCTTTTGGTGCATGTTCTTTGTGGTCATGACCTTCATGCCCATGTTCGTCGGCAGCAAGATCAACAATACCTTCAGGTGAATTGCCTGCATCGTCAACCAACAGCATAAGCTGGTCATGATAAATCACATAACCGTTGATTGCTTTTTTAGAAATGTGCGTTGCAGGGTCGTATTCAAAGGAACTTGACATGCTGAAGAAAAATCCGGCAGGAGAATAAGCAATGCAGGGTAGCGGAAGATATAAGTCACCTACGATATGAAACTGGTGTGCATCTCCGATGTGATGCATTACCGCAACAGTCGGATCCTCTGCATCAGAGGCAAAAACTGTAGACGAAAAACTCAACAGCAAACCCAACAATGTTAACTTCAATGTGCTTATATATTGAAACATAATACCTGTTTTAAATTTGCTGCAAAGATATGTACTTTGTCAAGCTATTCAAAAGAATCTTGTTTTTTTTTCGAGCAATCGACATAATATAACTTTTTAAACTGCGTATTAAAAATTTAACCTGAACCGAAAAGTAGAACATCAAATTAAAAAATAGCGAAATATTGAATTATAATTCTGCATATAATTGCTTACCTGAAATTAATTTCCGTTATAAATTAATTACACTTAATAAATACTTGACAGTTGATTTAGCATTACTTTTGGGCTATCAGGGAGTAATAATTATAATTACATAGTCTTGGTTAGAACCTTAACTGCCTTGTTATTTTCAATTTTAGCACTTGGACTAATTAAAAAACGTTAAACTATATGCAGGAATTAGTATTGTACAGCCGAAATCAGTTGGCATTACGAAACGGACAGGACAGGGAGGAAATTTGGGTGGCCTATAAAGGCTTAATATATGATATGACGCAAAGTCGTTTGTGGAGAAATGGCAAACATTATGAACATTGGGCCGGGCAGGATCTGACGGAAGAACTTTCTGCCGCTCCTCATAGTGAAATAGTTTTTGAAAAATTTACGCCCATAGGCAGATTGAAGTAAAAGCAAAAAACCCGCCTCTGTTTTGTTTCAGAGGCGGGTTTTATATGTTAGATTTTCCTTTTAATCTACTGTTGCAGTAAGACGGTAAACGTCTTGATTATTTGTATTTTGTTCAGTTGTGCCAAGGTTGCGATTACCATACCAACTACCGTTTCCGGGGCATGATTTGCGTTTTTTCAAAGGAGAGCCGCAAGAACTAATACTGAATGAAGCCCCAAACAAAATCAATGATATGAATATTTTCTTTTTCATTGCTATTAGGTTTATTTTTTTACAAATTTTAGGTTAGAGTCTATAACAGTTGATGTCATCGGTTATTCAAATGTTACCCCCAAAATCAGTTTTTCCGAAAAGTTTAGAAAAAGCATAGGCTAAAAAAAATCCGCCCCTGTTTATATTTCAGAGGCGGATTTTATATGTTAGGTTTTGCCTATTAGTCTACTGATGCAGTAAGACGGTAAACATCCTGTGTGTTAGAATTTTGGTCTACAGCTCCAAGGTGGCGGTTGCCATACCAACTGCCGTTTCCTTTACAAGCTTTACGCTTTTTCAAGGGAGAACCGCAAGAGGTTGCACTGAATACTATTACAAAAAGGATTATTGCAGAGATGAAGGGCTTTTTCATAGTGTTGGTGGTGATTTATATTACGGTAATTTGTTAACAATTGAATGATTTAACTTTTAATGTTTAGAATATTTAGAATGTTACCGCTAAATTATATTTTTTTCAATTCATTTTAAACATTCTATCTAAATTAATAAAATTAGCCGTTTCTACTGCGTCTGTAGAAACGGCTAAATCTTATTTTGTGCCTTTATGTGTATCCCCGACTAAAGGTTGTTACTACCAACTGCCGGCGAAAGAAGGATAATTCCCATTACATCACATTGGCCTCATAACGAGAGCTTTTGCTGTAATTAAGAATATTTTGAATACTAAGCTTAGAAGGTTCAAGCTGCAGTTCCTCCAGTGCCTTGTGGCTTTCTTTTAGAATTGCAAGTTTTGCTGCTAATGCGGCATCTTCCTTCAACGCCTTTTCCATTGCTACGAGCTCCATATAACTTAGTTCGTTATAGATGTAACCAATGAGGTGATGAGTAGTAAATTGATGCTTCATAAAGAAAAAAATATTGATTAACAAAAACTTGTTACTATTTAGCAAAATACATCCAAAGTAGAATAATATTTTGCATTTAACTATAAAACGTAGGTGGTTGGGCAAATGTTGCCCAACCACCTTGTTTTTTTCAAAATTTTATTTTGTAAAAAAATAAAAAAATTCTACATTTTTACCCAACCTTTTTAAAATTATACTCGTTAGGCGAGGTTTTTATGATTTCGTTTTTAAAATTATTTTTTTGAGTTCCAATAATTAATTGATGCGATACCAGGTTTGAGTTCTGTAAACAGGTCCCCACCAGCCACGAACTTTAAGGGTATCTTTTTCACTAAGCCACAAAGTACAATCGTATTCTTTTCCTTTTTTAGGGTCTAGGATAAATCCTTGTGAATATCGGTTTGATTCTTTTACCATGCCGCGAACGATTGTCATACCTATCACTTTTTTACCTTTTCGGTCTCCCGGGCAGACATCACAGTTCGGATCTTTGTTTTCATCGGCAGTACGGTTGAGCAATTGTTCTATTTTACCATAAAATTTTCCATCAGTTGCTTCATATATGCGCACATGAGAGCGGGCTTTACCGGTTTCATCATCAATTGTTTTCCAAGTACCTACACAGGTTTTACCGCTAATGGATGTTTGAGCGGTGGCTGTTTGAACAAAGAAAGCCAGTAAAAAAACAAATGTTCCAAATTGGAAGACATTCAACATTTTCATATTTATAGAATTTAGTTAGGATAAAAATAGTTTTACATCCAAAAATAATAAAATAAATTGTTAACAAGTGATAATTTATTTTATAATTTCAATGATGAGTTCCTGAAAAAGGTCAATTTTCTCATTAGGCATTTTATTCAGCGCCATTAACTTTTCGGTAGTAGTGTTGTAACGGTTGGCAATATCCCAAAGATTTTCGCCCTGACGGACAATGTGCACTTTCATCTTAGCACCTGTTTTATCATCTTTTCGTTCAATAGGATTCAGTTCTTTATAGCTGCCATCATCTTTTACTTTCAGTTTCTGTCCTTTTGAAAGTGCAGTAGACTTCAGTTTATTTAGACCCATAATAACATCTACCCTAGTTTTGAATTTCTTGGAAATATTATACAGATTATCTCCGCTCTGTACAATGTAAAAACCTGCAGAATCGAGCCCCATGCTGTCGATGGCCGATGTAGATTCTTCTTTTTTTACAGTTTTGTTCTCCTCTTTCTTCTCCTCTTTTTTCGTTTTTCCTTCACAGTTTTTTTTCAGGTAGTCTGCAACAGGTACGCCATTAATACGCTTAAGTTCAAGACTGCCCTTCTCTTTGGTAAGTTTTACCAATCCCAAATTATCTGCAAAAAACATATCTTCATAAAAACGAGGCTGAACCTTATCATAGGCTCTGAACTGATGTTGGGCAACACAGTTGTATTCCGATGCCCCCTGATACAAAACTCTTGTACCTGTACTGTCCAAATTATCGCCTTCTTTTGATTTTTTCTTGATGTAAGTGAACTGACAATCAGCTCCATTATATTTCAAGATGGCCTCTGTTTCCTGATATTGGATCACTTTTTTTACCGTATAGAGCTGATAGGCCTTTTTGGTTTTGTCATATTCAGCTATCAATAGCGTTTTATTGGAATTATTTATGTCAATGAAAAAATCCTCGTTCAGTGATTTATCATCACTGCAGCGTATTGGCTCTTTTGCCAATGCTTTGGTCTCATCTAAATAAGCTTCCTGTTTCAATACTCTGAAAACAAGAGATTTTTTAGGTGAAATTGTCATGTGAAAATCCCAAAAGGCCAGGTCATAATAATCTACGCTGGGTTCAAAATCATACTTTTTCATACAAACTGCATCAAAAAGCAAGTAATTTTCTGTGTTGCTTTGTGCATTAATTGAACTGCCTAAAACAGTAAAAATAAGTACTGAGAATAACAATTTATTTTTAATCATCGTCTTAATAATTTATTGGTAATTTGGTGTTTAGTATAAATTCAATTTTTCGACGCTGCTCCAATGAACCGTCTATCTTCGTGTATTTGGCATTTTAAGAAAATAATATGTGCAGCAGCATAGATACTCCTGACAATATCAGTGCCAATCCTGCAATCTTACGTATTAATAGCACATATTTGGCATTGATGAGTGTGCTGATTTTTTTGGCTGCATACACCTTAAGTATGTCGGTAAGTATAACCGTGAGCATAACACCTGCAAAAAGGGCAAAACTATTCATAGTGTCCATTCCACGTCCAATAGCAGCACTCATGAGCGAAATCCAGAAGAAAATTGGGAAGGGTGTGAGTGCGTTAATAAAAAAGCCCTGTATAAAAAAACCAAAACCGGATTTTGAAGCTGCCAATTCTTCCTCCGTTTTTGGTTTGGGCTTTGACAATATAAGTATCAATCCCAAAATTGAGAGAAAAACAGCACCTCCGGTACCCAAATAAATTGAAATCTGTTCTTTGAACGCCTGATCTTTCTCCAGTGCCTGCATATAACCCGCACCCCAAAAGGCCAGACCAATATAAAGAAAGTCGCTGAGCCATTGCCCGGCAACCAATGCAATGCCTGCTTTGAAACCGCGTTCAATACTGACCTGTACTATAGTAAAAAAAATAGGGCCGGTAAGTACACTGAGCAATAGCCCCCAGCCGATGCCTTCGAGTAAAGCGTTCAGAAAATTGGTTTTAAATAGTTGGTCTAAAAATATTATTGCACATTAGCCAAATACTTTTGAGCTGCATCGCGCAAATGATCTGATCCTACCTGTTCAATATATCTGTTATAAAAACCTATGACTTCAGTATTATTTGGAAATGCATCCAAGGCATGCAGAATAAAGGTCTGATCGTCGGCTGGAAATTTGTGTATCATCACTTCCAAAAACGGCAGATAATCCACGCCTAAATGCCGCAAGATATAATAAGAGCTGTGCTTGCAGCCTTCAAGTCTCATAAACACCGCTGAAAGCCTTGCCATTTTCTCGGCAGCTTCAGCATCTGTTTCCTTCAGCTTTTCATTATATTTTTCGGCTGTAACATGCACTGCTATTTCGGGACTGGCAAAAAGCATCTTCCATTCCGATGGATTATAACTGCCTTCATCGACATAAGTAGCCAAAAATGTGCCCACTGCCATAAACTCATTGCCCATCATCAGGTTTGTCTCTTCCATGAGCAGGTCTTTATTGTCCATCATTACCTGCAATCCATCTTCACAAATATCCATAATATCCTGAAAGCCGGGTTCGTGCATAAACCAGCAATATGGGCGCAGGGCAAAGAAAAACTCCCCATCTTCCAGCTTTTCCGCTTTTTTACCGGCGTCCAACTCCTCTCTTATTTCATCGAGGGCAACTTCATAATCTTCAAAACTGATAGTAACAAGTCGGTCGAAAAGATCTTTCATGTTGATATTCATATTTGTTTAAACAACTGCAATTATTTTAACTTTGGCGTATCAGTAGTACACTTTAACATTTGGCAACCATTCCTCAATACAGGCCTTTTCTGAAACCGGAAGAGCGGTATTGCGCAGATAAAGCACCTTTAATTTTTTTAGATCCCTTATGCTCTCAGGTATATATTTCAGTTTTGTATTATAACGCAGATCCAGTATTTCTAAATTTTCCAACTGACTGATTTTATGAGATATTTTTGTCAGTTCGCAATCAGCCAAAATGAGTTCTTTCAGTTCAGTCAATGTATAGAGAGAATCGGGCAGTACGGTAAAATCATTGTCGGAAACATCCAGCCTTTGAAGATTTCTCAAAGAGCCGATTGCAGCGGGCAGTGTCTTGTACTGTGCACCAGCCATAGAAAAATCATTGAGTTTTGGCAGTTTGGCCAGAATTTCAAATGTTGACTGCTGTTCCAGGTAACGGCAAAACCCAAGGTTTAAACTGCGCAGATTTTTTAGGTTGGCCAATGATTTTGGAATTTTTCTAATCTGCAGATTTGAGGCATTCAGTTCCTCCAGTACTTCCAAGCCGCAGACACTTTCCGGAAAAACATCCATACGCATGGAGCGCAAACTCAAATAGCGCAAATTCTTCAAAAGACGAAGACTGTCTGGCATTTTTTTAAAATCGTTGCGCTCAAGACTGAGCCAGACCAAATTTTCGAGATTACCAATCTTTTCCTGCAGGGTATCAATATGGTTGTTGCCCAAGTCGAGCCAAAAAAGCTGTTTCAGATCAAAAAAGCTGTCGGGCAGTTTTTCCAAAAGATTTTCCTCAAGACTAAGGTGCAGCACTGATTTCAGATTTCCGATATCCTTTGGCAGTGTTTTAATCTTCAACCCTTTCAGGGTCAGATCACTTAAATTGCTCAGCTTATAAATCCAGCCGAAAATTTCATCAGGATTTTTCAGCGGGTTTCGGCCAATATTGAGTTTGGTAAGGCTGCTGATATTTCCGATGCTTGCAGGCAGCGACTCCATTTTATTCTGAAAAACATTCAAAACAGAAAGCTGTTTCAGATTTCCGATAGAGTCTGACAGATTTTTAATATAGTTATTGTTCAGATAAAGCTCATTCAGGCTGCTCATTGAACCGATTCCCGAAGGAACCAGCGGAATTTCGTTTTGTCCGAGATCCAATTTCTGAATATTGTTCAACGGAAGTATCTGTGTAGGAAAATCCACAAATCTGTTGCTGTTGAGGTTCAGCTTTTTCAGATTTTTCAGATTTGCAAAACTTTCTGGCAGTGTATCGAGCTTATTGCTTTTGAAGGAAAGGATCTGCAGATTGCTCAGATTACCAAAACGCTCTGTCGGATATTCGAAATACATACTCTCCATATAAAGTGCCTGCAGATTATTGAGCTGTGCAATAGCGGGCGGCAGTGAGCTGTGTAATTGAAAAATACGAAGTTTGAATGCCTTATCCTTTTCTAAAAAAGCCATATCGACTGAGGTGTATGTTGTTACCTCATCACTTTCCAATTTCTCAAGCGGCAAAAGCTGCTTTTGAGCAATCAGGGTAAAGGAAAACAGAAAACAAATTAGACAGAACAGAATTCTCATAAACAGGAAATATTGTAGATTTTCAGCATCTTTCCGATTGGAAACATAGCAGCATGATGCAGTAAGCATCACAAAAATAAAGCTTTTTATTTTAAAGCGCCAGTCTATTATGGAAATTCCAAAGGATCCGGGAATAAAAAACTATATTCCAATAGATTTATTAATAACCCGTTGTCTATTATCTTATAATCTGTACCCGGATTATCAATCCCGTAAGTAGGAGGTTCCAACCCAAGTTTTATTGCCTGGATTGGATAAAAATCCCTATGAACAGGATGTTCTGTTGCACATACATTTAGTAACGCGGGCCTGATATTTTTCTCCAGCAGGGAGGAAATTACTGCTATACAGTCTTCAAGATGTATAAGATTAACCGGAGATGAGCCGCTGTCCAAATTTTTTTTGCCCGCAAAAAAGCGACCGGGTTGTCTTTCTCCACCTACTAAGCCTGCCAGCCGCAGAATACTGTATTCGATGTGCTCTGAAGCATTTTGGATAAGCTTTTCAACTTTCAGAACTGCCGCTGATGAAGGCCTGTCGGGGTTACATTCTGATTTTTCATTTATTAACCCGAGGCCTTTTCCGTAAACCCCGGTAGAAGAGGTGTACAGCAGCCAAAGATTCCGTTTCTGAGCCTTTAAAACGGACAAAACTAGCTGAATCGAATTTGGATAAGTTTCTGGATTTTTGGGAGGAAGTGTCAAAATAAAAATATCTGATTCCCAAAAAATAGAAGATAATTCAGGCAAAAGCTGCGTTTCTTCAGAAAGGTGCAGCTGAAAAGGTTTAATCCCAGCATCAAGTAGTTTATAAAAACCTTCTTTCTGAGTAACGGTACCACAAACGAAGTGTCCAATTTTAACTAAATGGGCTGCCAAAGGCAGACCCAACCAACCGCAACCTATTATACTGATTTTTGATTTTTCGGACACCAATTTATTTTTTTTCTTCTTTAAGCATTAGCTCCAAATACTCCAACTTTTCTTTATCATTTTCTTCGCTGGACCAACTTTTGCTGGATGCTGAATTAAGGTTACCTAATAGTGTAGCAAAAAGCGAGTCTTTCTTTTGCCGCTCCATAGAATCACGCTTCATAGATTTTAACAATGCCAATGCCTGACGGTCCAAAAGTTCATACTCGGGCTTATAAATTTTAATGCTGATGAGGGTATCCCTTGCATAAATATAGGTTTCGGCAAGTTCTCCGGTTTCTTCGCTGTAATAGTTGATTGCTCCTTCTTTTTTGCCTTTGAAATAGTTTATTGTATCTGTTTTCTTAGTGCCATCCTTGTGAAAATTCATTTCATATCGCGGATATCCTTTACTGTCATCATAGTCAACCCGGCGTTTCATTTCACCATTTTCGTAATATTCCATAATTGAACCGGTAGCTGTTCCATTTGACCAAAGTGCAGTATATATCAGCTGACCGTTCATTGCCCATTTTTTTTCAGGGCCATGTTTTGCCTGACGAACAAAATACTGACGGCTTTTCATATACAAAGGGCGACCATTCTTATCAGTCCAATAGGAGATAACTGAATAGGAAGAATCTGTATCGACAAATTGCACTTCAATATCTTTCAGATTAGGCGCAGAAACTACTGTATCAAGTTTAGAATCCTTATTATTCCCACCAAAAAGATCGGAAAATATACAGGAACTGCTTGACATTGTAATGACTAAGACAGGAAATAGAATATATAAAAATTTCATAGGTCGTTTATCAAATGTTGCGTGTGACTGATAAAGATACATACTTTTTTTATTTTCAAGATCTACAAATTTAAAAGTAATGCAAAAATATTTTTCAAAAATATTCTTCAACCGTCAATCAATCAAAATTTATCTATTTACAATAAATTTTTCAGTACTGGTAATTGATAAAAAATATTTATGTGTAATGGCAAAATGTGAACATAACAGCATAAAGAGAAATCTATAATCAAATAAGTTTAAAATCTGTGAACCGGGTTATGCCGAGTTCCGTAAAATCAATGTTTTCAATTAAACCTAGGTTTTGACGAGCTAAGAAATGTAATTTCATTCTGCATTTATTTATTAAATTTACAATAAGTAATCGAGCATAAATAATGATATGTTATCAATGAATGGATTTTTTATACTGACAAGTCAGAAAACACAGCTGAAGTGGTACCTTCAGCGAGGCTTTCTAAGGAAGTCAGAATGAAAAAGACTTCATTCGCTTCGCGGAGCCTTCGGGTTCAAAGCTATTATTATTTGTGCTTGATTACTTATTAGTTTCAGATTAAAAAGTACACTATATTAACATTGTTCTGCACGAAAACTAATTTTCCAACAATTAAATCATCCGCTTTAATTTTCGCAGTTTAGCGAAATTATATTGGGGTACTTGTGAGAACAAATATTGTATGAGTAAGCCTAATATCGTTTATAAAAATGGGCAGTTTACACAGACCGCCTACTTAAATTTTTTAAACTCTTATTTACAGTGTTTTTGAAGCCAAGTTTCCACAGCCTTTAACACTTCAGGTGCAAAGGTTTCATCCAATTCGCTATACTCCTGAATTGTACAGGATTTACAACGCTGAAAGAGGTGATTGAGCCCGGGTATTTCAGTGCACATAACATCTGTATTCCCTTTCATTCTGATATTTTTGCAAATAGCCTCCAAATTCGGGCCGGCTGCCACCTGCATGTCACTGCCGCCATTTAAGGCCAGAACCGGGCACTTAATTTTTTTCAAATAAGCTGTCGGATCTATTTTGATAAAATAACGGAACCAGGGCATCAGCAAAGTCACGGAAGACTGCATTACCGCCGCCTCGTTCATTTTTAATGCTTCTTTTGCTGCAGCAGGCATTTTTTTGAACTCAGGGATGATTTTATCGCTCAGCGTTTTAGGCGTCAGTTTATTCTTTTTATCTGCTAATATCTCGCCGTATAATTTTTTATTAAAATCGACCGCAGCCTTCACATATTCTTCCTCCAGTCCCTGTAGATGCAGAATGTCATTTGCCTGTTTCACCATCAATTCATGCATCGGAACACCCGGTCCGGCAAGGAGTACAATCCCTGCAAGTGCTTTCTTTTGTTTGGCTGCAGCCATCACTGCTATAATTCCACCTTCACTGTGACCCATCAGGAAAACTTTATCAGCGCTAATATTGGGGTGCGATTTTAGAAATTTGATACCTGCTTCAACATCAGTAACAAAATCGGCAGTTGTAGCTGCCTGCGGATTACCGGTTGTTGCACCTATTCCGCGGTCATCCAAGCGCAATACTGCAAAACCTCTTCTGGAGAAATGATCGGCAATGACCAAAAATGGTTTATGTCCCATAATAGCGGAGTTGCGGTCCTGCTGACCGCTGCCGGTGATGAGCAGAATTACTGGATATTTCTCCATTCCTTCTCCCGGAAGCGTTAGCGTGCCACCGATATTTATTTTGGCCTGACTGTTTTCATAGCTCACTTCCACGCTTTTATAAGGAAAAGGGCCGATCGGTTCCTGTGGATATACCCGTGGTTTATAAGCAAAGTTTTTAACCATATCCAAAGGATAGGACGCTCCCTGCACCCAGTTACCATTTACAGATTTTGCATCTTCGTTTAAAGTAGCACTGTAAACAGCAGAAGCAGCTTTAAGCTTGAGGCTGAAACCCTTATCGTTTATAATAACAGTATCCATCTTAATCCCATACTGCATCTGATCAGGACTGTCCATAGTTGCAGTCCAAGTACCATTGTCATTTTTCAAATGAAACAGAATCCTAAGTTTGGTATTCTGTACGTTGAGGCTTCCTTCCCAGGTACCGGCATAGGTACCGGCATAGGTACCGGCATAGGTACCGGCATAGGTACCGGCATAGGTACCGGCATAGGTACTGTCTGCATTCTGAGAGAAAAGCACAAAGTGAGCAAACATTAAAATAAAAAGTAAATATGTTTTCATTGAACTGCAGTTTAATTTTAAAAAACATTGAAAAGATAGAGAGATAATTAGAGCTATACAAGCCCCGCATGAATTAATCTATAAAACAGCTGATTTCTAAGACTAAAAAGTAGTTAATTTTATCTTAACATAGTTCAACTTTTGTATCTTTGGGCAACTCCATGAATCCGGATAGTTCCTCAATACACAAATATATTGACATTTAATACTTTATAGCCGAAACCGATTCAAAAAACCAAATATTACCTTTCATGAAAAAGTACAGCTTATTGTTTTTACTCTGCTGTTTTGGATTTGCACTGCAGGCGCAGCAGCAAAAAACATTGATTGATGAACCAATTCCAGCAGAATATCTTGGCATTGACAAAAAAATTGACAAGGGTTTTGAACCTACTTCCAATGTAATTCAAAGCATTGTTTTTTATTCTTTCAAAATTAATGACCGACGCGATTACACAGTTGTTCAAAAAGCTGATGCCGTTAATTATTTTATTGAAACAGATAAAGCCTCTTATTTCAAACACAAAGCCAATAACGGTTCAGGTAAAATAAGCAATGATGCCTATTATATCAAAGTAGCTGACGAAAAAGAATACAACAAAGCCAAAGGCGAGGGTAAAAAAGGGTTAGAAGAACAGAAATATAAAAACGTTCCTGCTGCTAAACCTGCTTATCAGATTACTACTCCACTAAGCGACGGTTCAGAGTTCAGCGTTTCTTATCTCGACAACAAATCCTGCTATGTTTCCTACTCAGAAACAGACAAAGAAGGTAAAACATATAATGTAAAAGAAACTATTGAATTCGGCAAAGAATATACTGTTAAAGGTGCTGCCTTTAAAGTTGTTCCTGCTGCCGATGCAAGTCTTACTGAAAGCACCCCCACATATGTTATGAAAACCGGTGCTGTGCGCCTGCCTTTCGTACTGATCATTCTGATATTGGGTGCACTTTTCTGTACCATTTATTTTAAATTTCCGAATATCCGTTACATGCGTTTGGCATACGACACGGTACGCGGTAAATATTATGATCCGACAGGTAACAATGTTGAAAAAGCTGAAGATGACAATCCCGACACAGCTCGCGTAGAAGGCACTCAAGGTGAGGTTTCCCCTTTCCAGGCACTTTCTGCGGCACTTTCCGCAACTGTAGGTTTGGGTAATATTGCAGGTGTAGCTATTGCCATAACCATCGGTGGTCCGGGTGCTACTTTCTGGATGATTGTTGCAGGCTTTTTGGGTATGGCTGCTAAATTTGCCGAATGTACCCTTGGCGTGAAATTCCGCGAAATAGGTCCTGACGGTACCGTTCACGGCGGTCCTATGTATTACCTCAAAAACGGCTTCAAGGAAAAAGGATTGGGTACAATAGGTAAAGCCTTGGCTATTTTCTTTGCTATCATGTGTGTTGGCGGTTCATTTGGCGGCGGCAATATGTTCCAGGTAAATCAGGCTGCAGCTCAGGTTACTGCTGTTTTTGGAGTCAGTGGCGGTTCTGCAAATCTTATTTTCGGAATTATTACAGCTATCCTTGTTGCTGTAGTCATTATCGGCGGTATTAAACGTATTGCATCTGTTGCAGAAGCCATCGTACCATTTATGGCGATTCTTTACGTAGGTGCAGCATTGATCATCATTGCTGTCAATGTCACTGCATTACCCGAGACTATCGGACTTATCTTTTCTAAGGCTATCAGCCCCGATGCTGCTGCAGGTGGTTTTATAGGAGCTATGATTGCCGGATTTCAACGTGCGGCCTTCTCCAACGAAGCCGGTGTAGGTTCTGCAGCTATTGCTCACTCGGCAGTTCGTACTACGCATGCGGCGAGTGAAGGAATTGTTGCATTGCTTGAGCCATTTATCGATACAGTTATTATCTGTACCATGTCTGCTATGGTTATCATTATCACCGGCAATTATTATAATGAAGACGGTCTTGACGGTGTAGGCCTTACTTCCAAAGCCTTCGCATCTGTTATTCCCGGTTTTGAGTATGTACTCACCCTGGCAGTTGTGCTTTTTGCACTTTCCACAATGCTTTCCTGGTCTTACTATGGTCTTCAAGCATGGAAATATCTTTTTGGAAAAGGCAAAATGATGGATCTTGTTTACAAAATCATTTTCTGTGTATTTGTTGTTATAGGTGCTACCGCCAGCCTCGGCTCTGTTGTAGGTTTCTCCGACGCAATGATTTTTGCAATGGTTTTCCCCAATGTTATCGGTGTGGTATTCCTTGCTCCGGTTATTACGAAGGAGGTGGCCCGTTATGTCAATGATATCAAAGAAGGCCGAATTAAAGCGGTAAAAAAATAATTTTTAAAGCTATCTATATCAAAGTCCCCCAGAAAAACTTAAACAATTTTTTTGGGGGATTTTAATAAAAAACGCAAATTTTTATTTTTCTGCAGATCAAACTGTCTTCATTATTTGATTTACAAATTCCTAAAAAATGCTTCTCATGAAAAAACCATTATTATTGACCTGCATAATTTTTATCATATTTTTATCTTACGATACAGTAGCCCAAAATATTGCTCAAGTTAAAGAAGTAAAAATCGGCGACATGATTTGGATGTCCGAGAACCTGAATGTTGATAAATTTAGAAATGGAGACCCAATACTACATGCAAAGACAGCAGACGAATGGTATGAAGCAATAGAACAGGGTAAACCCGCTTGGGGCTATTATGATAATGACCCTGCCAATGGCAGCAAATTTGGTAAATTATATAATTGGTATGCAGTAAATGATCCAAGAGGACTAGCCCCTATAGGTTGGCGCGTGCCAAACAATAAAGACTGGGGAACCCTAAGTACTTTTTGTGGAGGTGTTATCGCGAGTAGTGCTTCGGGGGTGGGCGGTCCAAAATTGAAAAGCACCAAAGGTTGGCAAGAAGATGGTAATGGCGATAACAGCAGTGGTTTTAATGGTCTGCCCGGCGGTCATATAAATGGCCTTGGAGGTTTTAAACAAGTCGGTATCGGTGGATACTGGTGGTCCTCCAATGAACTGGAAGACGAGAAGGAAAGATCATTCGCTTTTTTCCTTTT
>JBIKQC010000267.1:0-6844 GCA_044349855.1 Saprospira sp. | reverse complement strand
CAGTGTTAAAGGCAATAAGCGATGTTTTACTTTTTTTGCGCCAAAAAAATTGGGCGAATGGAATTCGCTGAAAACATGCAGTTTTCCCATTGCCAATAAAACCAATGTTTTGTTGTCGGGAGAAATAGCGGCAGCGGTAATGGAATAGATAAATCCACTTTGTTTTAATCTGAAACTGTTGATATATTTTGCTGCAATGTCTTTGCCCGGATTTTGTGGAATTTGATAACAAAGAATATAACCGTCATTTGGCCGACTTCTGTTTTTGGTGAAAATGTAAAGCGAATTTCCAGAAGCAATCATGGCCTCTGCATCATAATAAAGTTCATAGGGCAGGGGAGGAAAAGTTTCCTGCTCGGGATAATAAAATTGGATTTTTTCCGCAAAAGTATTATCCCTATAGTGCAATTCCGGATTCGATATTTTATAAATACAGAGGTCTTTCCGTTTATTTACATTATTGCCGATATCAGCTATATAAAAATTGCCGGACGAATCGGCGCAAAGCTCCTCCCAGTCTATATTTGTTGCATTTGAAATTACTAATTTCCTAATGATTTTCCCTTCAAAATCAGTTTTGTATAAACTTGCTTCATTTCCGCTGTCATTTATGAACCAAATGCCATCTTTTACCGCGATAATCCCGGAATTTTCATTCAGAATTTCAGGAAGTTTTGAGAGCTTTTTGAGCGGCATACAGGATGTAAATAAGAGAAAAACGCATAGTATTGAAACATTTTTCATGACTAAAGCTTTGAAAGTATCTGACTTCTGAGTGCTGCAGCCTTTTTGTCATCCTTGAATTTTTCCGCTTCAAGTGCCTGATAGTATTCCAGCATTGATTTTATCAGTGGGGAAATGCCCATTTGAGTGGTCATAACTTTATAAGCTTCTCTAAAATTATTGCTGAGTACAGCTTCTTTGAAGGCAGGATTATTATCAGTTCCATTCAATAGTAAACCTGCATAAGTTTTGCGCAATTCTGCCACTTTTTCCTTCAGTGCAAAATGCGGAAATCTGGATGAAAATTTATCCCAAAATACTGTATATGCAGCCAATTCTGTTATTGGAATGACGATATTGCTGCCATCTAAAACAGGTGATTCATTTTCAATCGCATATTGTTCCAAAAATTGCTGCATTTTAGGTGAAACCAAGCGCAGAAAACGACGAAGTAGATAATCGGCATTGTCTCTCAGGTAAACCTGACCGTTCTTTTTTAGTCCGAAGGTCAATCCATTTGTCTCCAATAGTCTTGTTGTTGCATCAATTTCCATATTTGGAGAACCGTAATTTTTAATTTCGGCAGATAAAGACTGATAAGCGCTCAAATTCACTTTGCCCTGATAATGCTGCAAAATTCTCTTGTGCAGTGTCAACACTTCAGCAAAAGCCAAATCCGCTGTGGATGATGGTTTTTGCTGAAATGCAGATTCATAAAGTGAAATTGCTTTTGGTAGGGCAGAAGGATCAGCTGCCTCTAACTGATTTATCATTGTTTTAAACCTGTCAATAACATCTTTATCTATTACAGGGGCCTCCTGAATTGTTGTTTTTGACTTTCCGTTGTCCGTGCTGACTGCAGCATCCTCGCGAAGCGCCAAAATCCTTCGGTTTTCATCCGATGAAAGAAATACGATGCAAACTCCGGATACCCAACCCTCGTTCCCTAATTCCGTTTTTACCTTATACCAAGGTTTTTCAACAGTTTTACCCTCCATTCTTACCTGAGTAGTGAAAGTTGTGCTGTCTTTCATATATTCAAGGACAGATTCCTCCCTTACTCGTTCCAATACAGCTCCATCCAAATCCGGGGTGGACCGAACCCTTGAGTTATTTACTGTAACAGCCACGTAATGCTTGTCTTCAGTATTTTTTTTATCGGTTGTCACATTTTTTTTCGCTTCATTTTTCCGTTCACAGGATATACCCATTAAAATTATAAGAATTAAAAAAAATGTATATTGTATTCTGTTCATTTTTCATTTATTAAAACGCATATTTTGAATAAGTTGAGTCCTATTGTGTATTTATTGAATTTTGAAGTTGTATTGCTACTGTCGGAGGATCAAAACCTAAGAGCACTTTAGCTAAACTGCTGTCTAAAGACACATCTTCCGGACGGGGGGCCGGCATAGGCAATTCGGCTCTCAGCATCGGTACAATCTGGGCTTTCTCAAGTTTAAGTGTTTTTGCAATTAATTTTGCCATTTCAAATCTAGAAATCCTTTCAGGACCACCCAGATGCAAAAGTCTGACTTTGTCAGGCCTTTCACCATTCAGCAAATAATCTAAAGCCAATTTTAACCCAATTGCAGCCCAATCTACAGAAAGTGCCGATCTGTACTCATCGCTAAAAACATTCAATTTGGTATCGCTGTTCATTTTTGAGATCCATTCAGAAAAAAAATTGTTGCTGTAAGGAGGGCCCGATCCGAATAATAGCGGTAAGCGGCAAATCAGCGTCTTTTCAAATTCGTCCTGTAAAATTTCTTCGGCGGCCAATTTCTGTTCACCATATTTAGACAGCGGATGTGCGAAATCCTCTTCAGTGTAGTTACCCGATCCGCCACTGAAAACCAAATCTGTTGAAGTAAATAACAAAGGTATATTAAGTGCTTTACAGCTTTCGGCGATAGTAACCGTTGCATAAACATTGATATGATGTGTCAGAGCAGGATGCTCCTCACAAAAATTAGGGTTCGCGATAGCTGCTGCATGCAATATCGCATCCGGTTTTATGGTATTGATTAACTTAGTCAGCTCCTTTCCCTCCAACAGATTCAATCTATGCCATTTAATATCCGCCATTTCGAAGTTCTGTCTGTAATACAGCCCTTCTATTTTGTATGAGTTTTTTAACAACTTACACAGATTCCATCCCAAAAATCCTGAAGCACCAGTTATAAGGACTTTTTTCATATTGATCTCACTTTCTTAATTTCGATTAGCAATATATTCATTTTTTTTAAATTCTAAAAATCCGGTTTTATTTTGTTAATATTTACCACTATTATTATTAATTTGATTTTAGCTGTTATACACAGCTTCTGACAGATTATAGCAGCTTTTTTCAAAAGAATAGAACCTGTCGAAATGAAAGTCTTGCTTTTATGATAATTTTTATTTGATGAATCTTGTTTTATTGTCAATACATGCTTAATTTTGGAGTAAGTAACCAATCATAAATAATGATGTGTTTTCAATGAAAGGATTTTTTAGGCTGACAAGGCAGAAAACGCAGCTGAAGTGGTCTCGTCACAAATGACGAGAGGTTTTCTAACGATGTCAGTATGAAAAAGACTTCATTCGCTTCGCGGAGCCTTCGGGTTCAAAGTTGTTATTATTTGTGATTGGTTACTTATATTTATTTTTATCAAATATCTCGTAGCATTAACATTTAAAATTTATTGTGACTCTTGCTTTTGCTTGCTTCAGAGACAGTCTAATCCAATATTGACTCAATAGTATTTTCTAAAAGAAATATAATCTGCAAAGCGTACAAATATAAAGATTCATAAATTTATGAAAGTTAATTTCAATCTTACTGTTCTTCATTCTCACTCTCTGGATTAGATTTATGAAAAGTTAATTACGTTTGCCGGTTAAATATTTGTTCAAATTTTAACAGTTTATAGAATACATGTCCGGATTTTGTCCGGCCTGATACTGCTGTAGAACCAGAAATTTTAATTAGTTTTGTGTCCAGGGACGAGTGATTTTATTGTAATGAAATGTAAATCAAGTCTTTGTTTTAAATTGTGTTTTTTAATAAATGTTAAAATTGCTATTATAAACCCCTAACAAGTATATCTTCAATTAAGCTGTTATAACACACAGCAAATGAAGCAACAAACAAATCAAATATATGAAGACATTAAAATTAGCGATTTTTTTCCTTTCTCTTTCAATTGGATTGTATGCACAGGGTTCGCATGATTCAAAGCCTTTAGCAGAAAATAAGCAAATTGCTTTTGGTGAAAAAATTGGCCTGACAGATTTGCCTGAATCGACAACCTTTGTGATTAGATCTTCTTCGGGAGTTATTTTAACGGGTAATGGACCAAAGTTGGAGGTTTACACCTTCGATCTGCCCGGATCCTACAAAGTTGAAATTGATGAGCATCTTGTTCATAATCCCAACACTTGTAATCATACCCATTATCCGGAGATAATCAATGTTGAAGTAAGCCCTGTAAAAATGCTTTTTCATTTTGAGGAGCTTAGTTTTTCTGCTGATATCAGCTTGGGTATTGATACCCGTGGTATCGTTATGTTTGTTCCGGTCAGTATTGAAACAATTGGAGAACCGCGTTTAACTTATAATTTTATAACAGCTACCTCGGCGGGCATTGGTACAAATATAATTGCCACACTGAAAGAAGGTACTGTATTGAAAAAAGGCAAACAGGTTTTGGAATATGAACTGAGTGGTGTTGCTGCACAGAAAGCATATCTCATGTTTGACTTTACCGATATCAACGGTCAATTACAAACTGCCTATCTCAAAAAGCCAATACAATAATTTAGGCTGAATTCATAAACATGAAATATTTATATATAATGAAGAAATTAATTTTACCAAATACGTTATCAGCTATTATCAACAGCTTTACAATTGGTAAAGATAACTCATCTGCCCGATTCAACTTTTTAAGTATTTTCTTAGCATTGGGCTTATTGATGTTTTCAGTCAATATTTCCTTTGGTCAGGGAGCCTGCGGATTTGGTCCGGGTAAAGGTTGTCCTGGAACCCAATATGATTATGCTTACATGAATTCCGGTAATAATGCGGCGTTGGTTGAATACGATAACTTCGTATCAACTTTCCATAGTACCATCGTCAGGAATTATCAGGGTGTTTTTCTGGCATGGGGAGAGCTAACGGGTAACGACGGTGCAACAAATGTTCTTTCGCCAATTGTAATAAATTCAACAAATTATCCTAATCTGGGATCCAATGAAGTTTATAAGGCTGCTGGAGGTTCTAATACGGCAAATGCCTGTCAATTTATTGCATTAACCTCAGATGGTTTGTACGCATGGGGAGTTGAAAATGCCGTATTGAACAATTCGATTACAGCCAGCCCTGTTTTCCAAAAAATTACTACTGCAGCGATTTCTAATGCCAATGCATTTGGATTGCCTCCGGGTGTTACACCGGGTGAGGTGAAAATGATGGTTGCAACTAAGAGATCTGGTGGCGGCGATGGTGGTTCACTTATTATTACCAGTTGTTCCGGTCAAGTATGGGTTTTGTCACAGGTGCCTGAATTGCGCGGAAATGGTGCTGCTGGAGCTGCTACTACCTGGAGCAGAGTAGAAACAGCTCCAGGTGTTTTTCTGGACAATATTATAGCTACAAGGGTTTCCGGACCGGGTGCTATGGCATTAAGAGCAGATGGAACAATTTGGACTTGGGGTGTAGGTACCTATCTTGGTAATAATACTGCAAATGCTACGAGGTCGAGAGCTACACAAATGGCTGCGCCTCCAGGAACACCAAAAATGATTGGTATTACAGCAGATGCCAATAATCCTTTGGCCTATTTTGTATTAATGACGGATGGTAATTTATATTCCATGGGTAGAAATGCCGAGAGACAATTAGGAGACTTTACAGTAAATGAAAGACGGTCTTGGGTTCAGCCAAGATATACTGCTGCTGCTCCGGGCGGAACACCTATGAACAACATACACTGGGTAGCTCCATCTGAAGCAGATGGTTTGTTTCCAGCAGCGAATGTACTAACCCGCGATAGTTTTTTGTTTGCCTTTGGGTCTGATAACCTTAGTATGATTGGCAGGGTAACTGGAACAAATGCAAATCCCGGTACCCCAGTCGGACTTACTCCTACAACAATTATTACTGGTGTTGTAACCGGTGGTCATACTACAATGGTCACTACAAAATGTGAACCGAACTTTGGTTATGTAGGGCACAGGATTAGAGGTAGTATGGGGAATGGTAGTGCTGCTAACGTAACTGAAACTTCCTTTAATTTTGCAACCGCTGCTGTTCCTGTCTGCGGTACTGCCTTTACTTCTGCCGCCATAGTAGCATCTGTGACCGGACCGGGCGGAAATTTCTGTGTAGGTGTGAATTATGATGTTATTGTGTTGCCGGCAGGAGGGACATTAACTGCAAATGTTGGTGACCCAATAATAATTACTGGTAATTCTACAATAGGTTATCAAATTCAATTTACAGCTATTGGGGCAGCCTCTTTAACTTATCAGATGCCCGCAAATAATTGCGGAATTTCTCCATTGCCTGCTTTATTAAATGTACAGTCGGAGGCCTGTGATTCTGATTTAGGGGTTAATAAAACCGTTAATATTTCAAATCCGGTTGTTGGTACCAATGTAATCTTTACAGTTGCTGCTACGAATAGCGGCGGATCAGATAATATTGGCGTCACTGTTACGGATTTATTACCCTCTGGTTATACTTATGTAAGTCATACACTCACAACAGGTACTTACAGTCAGTTAACTGGTATTTGGGATATTGACTCTTTGAGCAATGGGGCTACTGATTCGCTTTTCATAACCGCTCAGGTACTGGGAACAGGTAATTATTCGAATATTGCAACTATTACTGGTGATGTAACAGATCCTGTAACGACAAACAATGCTGATACTGCTTCTGTATGTCCGCTTGCAGTTTCTATCTCTCCACAAACAAATGTACTTTGCTTTGGCAACACAACAGGTGCAAGCACTGCAAACACTACAGGAGGTACTGGTACTGTAACTTTCATATGGTCGAATGGCCGTACCACAGCAGCAAATACCGGACTTGCAGCAGGCACCTATAATGTAACTGCAACGGATGCAAATG
>JBIKQC010000266.1:0-6855 GCA_044349855.1 Saprospira sp. | reverse complement strand
AACGAGCAAGAGCGCGCTGCGCATGAAAGCCTGCTGGCAGGCATCGACAAAGCCAGCAAAGGCAAAACAATCTGGCGAAGCCTCAGCGCGTAAGTGATTTGAGTGTTGTAAAACACCTATAATCTGAAGCTTGCCTGAGGGCGACGGGAGATTAGCTCAGGGGTAGAGCACTGCATTCACACTGCAGGGGTCACAAGTTCGAAACTTGTATCTCCCACCAAAATTTCTTTTTAAATCAAGGACTTAGCTTAAAGCTGATTCCTTTTTTTTTGCCCGTACGGAAAAAGTACGGAAATCAACCCTTTGCGGTCAGGCTTTTCAGGGCCATTAGCCGGTGCTGCTTGGTTCTATGTCGGGACTGTTGTCGCAGTCTTTTTCTTCATTACCGCTTTATCACCAGACGTCTGCACCTTTTCAGTTGACCTGATCTAGCCACCCCCCAGACCCCCCATCGTTCTGTACACCTCACAAGTTGAACCGTACACTGGTCATCATGAGTACCTAACGGGATCCGTAAACAAGGAGTCGGAAATGGGAAAGCATACTTGGGAAGGTTGGCAGACCTCGGTGTCAGACGCACCGCAGCCGACCTCGATCCTTTACGGGGCGAACTTGAGGGAATTTTCGAAAGAGAACTCTCCGGAACTGCAGCATCCGGAGCCGATTCAAGGGGAATCCCCCTCGACGACGCAGAGCTCTCTGGAGCTAGAGGCCGCAGCAATGCGAGTCAAGTTTCAACAAAACCGCAAGGCGCTGCAGGAGCAGGGAATACAGTCGGCGTCGGACAAAATCAAGAAGCTCAACGAGCAGCAAGAGTAATCGCGAGACGTGAAGCTCCCAAATAGGTAGCTCAACGATGGTCTTTTACGTCACCGATGTTCACTATAGGGGAGATTGCGATGCTTACCTTGCAAGAACAACTTGATGACTTGATTAAACGCTGTGGGGATCAAGGCCCACTGCTGCAGCTGCTGAGTAACTAGGTCGACGCGGAACAATCATGAAAGAACGCTGTGCAAATTTTGAAAGCGTAGAGCCTGACAATTTGATGCGAGCGGGCTCACCTGAGCAGCTTTGAATACAGAAGTTGGTTGAGCCCAACTGAAATTTTTAAGGGCTCTGTAGATTTGGTTTAAGTGGATATGCGAAAAGAGCTGATCATTAGCTCGGCATCATTGGCATGCAGCACAAACAGTCAATGCGCAACAGGACAAAATCGACACAAAAGGCGCCTGGAGCTGGTGCAATAGGAGTGCAATCGATGGCGGTAAGAAATGGTGCTTTTATGTGTCAACCTTTGATACAACGCGTGGGCTGTTTACAACCGAGGTAGTTGTGTGAGCGCCAAGTAGTTATAAATAGATTTAGACAAACATTAAACATATGCAGATTCAAATGAATTCGGCAGCGTTGAGTAAACCAGCTCCAAATAAAATATTAACAAGAATGCGATTATTTGCAAAAAAATCTCGCATTTGGTTAATTACGTCAATATTTTTTCTATTAGGCATTTCTCAAGCTTTCGCAGCCAATCCACAAGAAATCATACAACTTCTTAATCAGGGGTTAGGTATAAATGCGAAGATGAAAGCTTTGGAGGAATTTGAAGGCTCAAAAGATAACAAGGATAAAAATAATAATATCCAACTCCTCCTTGAAGTCTGCATGATCACAACAGATAACGAATGCTTTGCCAAATACTGGGATGCAAATTGGGAAGGTTTATACAGCTCATTAAATTTAATGCCTAAAGGCACAACAGAAGAAAAAGATCGATGGAGCATGACGGTCGATTATCTGACTGCAATGTATATGTATCGACTAGGTTTTTTCCCTACAGAAGAGTTGGTTAAAAAACAATTGTTTTATGTGAAAGATAGGGTGACGGGAGCGACACAGTATGAATACTCAAGCCTAAGAACTGTAATGGAGGCACGGGCAGCTGCGAGAATAGGCGACAGAGTATTGGCAAGAAAACTTATAAAAAGGTCTAGGGCTCTTGTGCTATCAAGGAACTTAAATAATATTTTAGAGCAACTTACACTCGCATATTGTTTGGAAACAAGTATTTACGAGTTGTTTGACAGCCAGGATGCAAGACGACTTGTAAAGTCATTTGGTCAGGCTGGTTCAGAAGCAGGCATAAATATTGAAGCATATATAAATCCCTATGTTTCACTTCGAGTAAACAGAGCGATCCTCGAGTCTGGAACTCTAGATCCACGTTTAAGAGCAGTCACGGCTAACTATTTACACGTTTTGTATCAAAACTTACAGCTTCCGCAAAAATCGACACTTCTGGCTCAAAAGGAAAGTTTCTATGCTTATCTTGCATTAGATAAATCATGGGGAAATGAGATTGCTTTAAGCTTTGATCCAACTAAAGAATTTGAAAAGATTATTGACCCTGTAAACGTTGATGCTATAGGTGTTAAAGCATACTTACAAGCGATTAGTTCAAGTTTTGATAATAAAAATTCTACCAAAATTGATGAGACAATTAAATTAGTTGAGAACTTGAGAAATATCTCAGATGCCACCACTAAAAGAAATTTCACTCCGACCTATTTAATCTTGTCATCCCTAAAATTTCGTTTAGAAGGTGATCTACAAAAAGAGAAGAGGTATTTAGAAGATTGGGTGGAAAGTCAGCTTGAATACTTCAAATTCGGAGGATTTAACTTGCTGGATCAGCCGCCTGCAATGACTGGGCTGATGGAAAAGATCGTACGTTATACCGTACAAAGGCTTATTGAAATTGAACCTAACTCCCAAGCACTATTTAGGTTAGCATATTTTTCAATAGTTACCTTAAATGCTAAGAAGGATGGCGACGTAACAACTTCCTATGCATTGCTCCAGGCAAGTGGGTCAGATCTCAAGGATCGGCAAATTCAAGATCGTATTAGACTTAATGCTGATTATTCGAGAGAAATAGCCGATGCATATTACAAATCTGCTAAGCACTTAATCGAAAATAGGACAAAAATAACTTTCGATGGTGGAGTGGATAGCCTGGCTACATATCAATTACTGGAAAAATTTAAATCAAGTGATCAGCAGCTATCAGAATTAGCGAATAAGGCAAATCCATTCGTAAATCTTGATTTTAAAACATTAATTCCGAAAGATCCAAACTATTCAGTTATTTTATTTGCTGAAGCAGATGGATATCTTTTAAGCTTATCTCTCATGAAAGATTCTATTAAAGTTCAGCTTTTACCTCTTTCAAAGGATCTTGATTTATCTGATTCGTTAAGCATCCTTACTTCAAAGGGCTTAGATAAAATATCCGCAGAAAAAATTAAAATAGCATCAGTCAACTTTTCACGAAAAATATTTGGAGACTCAACTATCTTAGGCTCTCGTGTTCAAATTCTAACTGGCCCGACTGTTTTGAATGTGCCTTACACTCTACTTTCAAATCCAATTACGGGTGATTGGTTAATAAAAAAAAATTATGTAGAGTCTTATCTTTCCCCTGAGCATCAAAAAATTAGTGAAAAAAAATTAAATAATATTAGACGCACTGATTACGTTGCATTTGCTAATCCAGTGCTGAGATCTAAAGATGAGTTTGCAATGGTAGATAGTATTGCGGGAATGATCCGGGGCTCAAGCGGGGGAATAAGCAGCCTTGCTGAACTTCCAGAAACGGAAGTTGAAGCTATCAATTTTTCCAGGGCATTCAAAGGGAAAAAAGAACTCTATTTCGGTAAAGATGCGAATATTAATAATTTAATTTCATTGAACCTTGATAACGTCAGCGTTCTTTCCTTCAATACGCATGGTGTCCTTGCTGGTGAAGTAGATGGCGCTAAAAGCAGTTCAATTGTTCTATCACCAACTAAAAATAATAATGGATTAATTCCAACTGACTGGCTCTTCTCGTTGACAGGTTCTCCACATTTAGCAATTTTATCAACTTGTAATTCAGGTACATCGGCACAACCCCTTGATAGTTCAGAGCTTACTTCGTTAGCTTCTGTTTTTTTACTGAAGGGTAGCGGTGCGGTTATATCCTCGTATTGGCAAGTTGACTCCCAAGGAACTGTTGAAATGATGGGTAGGCTCTCGCGAGAGATGACACAGTCTTCTAGTTACTCAATAGCGTTTTTACAAGCCATAAGAGGTTTACAAGCAGATCCCAAATGGAATCACCCCTCAGTTTGGGCTGCATTTGTTATGATTGGCAATCATAATATAAATATAAAAATCGACGAAGTTGATGATGTAATAAAACTTGATATTAATGGATCAGTTAGGGATTGGTATTTAAAAAATAATACAACCGTGTTTCTTGCTTTTGAGGATGGCGCCAAGGATGAATGGAGAATTTCTGAAACTGCAATTGATCTAAATTTAAAAACTCCGGCTACTTCCATTAAAAAAGGTAAAACTTATGAAAACTTTATTGATATACAAGTGTCAAAGGCTAATAAGTTTGGAATCATTGCAGCTATAAGAAATAAAGATAATTGGACTTTTAGTAGTGTAACTGAGAGCGGTGATTTTGTTGAAATTTGTACTTTAGAAAAAATTGCATTGGATTGGTTAATCGGAGATTTTTTTAAAACAACAACACATATATTTAGCCTATTCAAGAGGAGTGCGGAAGATGGTGTTGAATACGGTCTTGTAAGCATTTCAATTAAAGATTGTAATCCTATTATAAATGCACCTTTCCACTTTAAGACAGGTATAAAGGGGTATGCCAATTTACGGCTTTTCCCAATCTCGGGTGGCGAAGATATTGTGTTCTCCACTGAAGCTCCGAACAGCGGTAAAGGAGTTATTTTTGCTGGGCCTTTTAGCGAGCTTGGTATTGCGCCAAGCTGCAACTTTGATACCGTTAACACTTACTATGTTTTAGGATCTGATCTTAAGCAAAAGAGGTCTTTTACTTTTAGTAATATATTTATTGATAATATTCGCCTTGCCGGAACTCCAATAGGAGTGATTGGCCTTGATAGGGATCCTTGCACTAAGAAGGTTACAGCTCGCTTTCTCTCGGATGATTTTTTCACATTTAAAAATTTATCAAATTCGGAGAAAACTATCGTAAATTCGAACCGAGCTAGCAACGAAATTAGTCAACTAATATCAAACAATTTTGAGGAAATTCAACACTTATGGTGGGAGCCAGATGCGGAATATTTATACATTTCTGGGACTCCGATTTTCCCTGCACGATTCACAAAAAATATATCTGAGGAAATTATTGGAAAAGATGCTTTCAGTGAATGGGTATCTGGCCTATCTAGCGTTTATTCTTATAATCTACTTACAAAAAAATGGTTAAAAATTGCAACATCTGAACAATGCGCCTTTCCTCAGCCACTAGGCTATGATAAGGGTTCTTTTTTCATGTGCAACGATGGTTTTAAGATTCAAAATAAAAGTATTTTTTTAAAGCGTAATTTCTAGGAGTTATTCATGCGTAATTTAACCTTTGTAATTGCTATTTCGGTTCTCGCTTCTCCTATTTCATATGCTACCGCTCGTGAAGCTCAACAACTTCAATTTAAGTTTGATTCTTCGAAGCTATCGGTTGCAACAAAGCAGGGTGATGCATCTGATGCTCTAAATGTCATGGCTGCAGATGCGGCAAGCAAAGCTATTCTATTTAAGGGAGATTCTGCAAAAAGGGGGGCTGCTGAGGCTTCAATCTATCAAAAGGTTTCAGCAGGTACTGTATTAATCGCAACCGAAGATGGACTTGGAAGTGGTGCTGTCATCACAAATACTGGATATATCTTAACCAATCAACACGTTGTTGGAAGCGCACAAAAAGTAAAAGTTATTTTTAAGCCTATTGGTGGTTCAAATGACATGGCTAAAGCTATCGAGTCCATTGGCACTGTAATAAAAGTAAATACAAAATCTGACCTGGCACTGGTTCGTGTTGACAAGATCCCTACAAATGTTCGACCTATACCTATGAAACTAGATGGGCCTCCCGCTATTGGAGAAGATGCTCACGCAGTAGGCCATCCTCGAGGTGAGGTTTGGTCTTATACGCGGGGCTATGTTAGTCAATATAGATCCAGTTATGTATGGAATACTGGTAAATCAGACCCTTCACGCGGTGCAGATGTTATACAAACCCAGACCCCTATTAATCCAGGTAACTCAGGTGGCCCTTTAGTTAATGCAGATGGACTATTGATTGGGCTAAATAGTTTTGGTGATCCAAAATCACCGGGTTTAAACTTTGCTGTTGCTATTTCAACTATCCAAAGCTTCCTGAAGCAAGAAGGTAGCTATATAGAAAAACCTACATTATCCAGCCCACAACAAAGCTCAAATTCCGCTACCAAATGCGGTAAGGAACCAGTAGGCCAAAAACAAGGTGAATGGAGGTCAGGGCCAGCTACTTTGATTTACTTTGACCCTGGTTGCAAGGGTAGGTCTACCATCGTCAAAATTATTCCAACAAAAACCGACGAGCCAATCGTGTTCATTCTGGAAGATAAGCCAAGTGGCGATAAGACTATTATTGGGCTTTTTGACTGGGATCGAGATGGCCAGATCGATCACACATTCGTTGACTATGATGGCGATGGGAAGTGGGATCACTCGGGTGAAAATCGGCCGGGTGAGTCTTTTGCCTCTGATTTGAAACCTATTAAGAAGGGCTAGTCTGTCATAGAGTTAGTCGGCCTACTCAAAGCTGAAATGCAAGGCTCGAGTGTTCTTTTGCTGTTTTGAGTCAGTTCAGTGGGCAAACAAAACTCAATACACCTTTCAGTCTACGGCCCCGCCAATAAGGCCTCTAGCGCCAATGACTGAGGCGCTGTAGACCTAACGACTCCAACTCGATGGCCGGGCGTCAATCCAAGCTCCTTCATGATC
>JBIKQC010000265.1:0-6861 GCA_044349855.1 Saprospira sp. | reverse complement strand
TCCCATTTATATAATAAAATGTTTTACCATCGTTGGAAACCAGATATTCGTTTTCATTTCCCGGATAGGCTGTCACCTGCTGTAGACGCAGGTGAATATCTTTAAAGTCAATCTGAATTGGTGCTACCGTTTTATCCTTTTTATCTTTATCTTTTTTCTCGTCTTTGATTGCAAATTCATCTCTTTTCCATTCCTCTCTGGTTTTCAAATAATCCTGTTCTTTAAGCCAACAGAACCAAATATCATTGTCGCCATTATTGCGGGAAGAAGTAAAAGCCAATTTAGAGCCGTCTTTTGACCATTTTGGATTGCCGTCATAACGCGGATGCATACTGACATTTACCGGCTGAAAAGAGTCGGAAGCATGATGAATAAAAACCTCCTGATTATAACTCAGGTCGGAAATACTATAGGCCAACCAGCGGGAATCGGGAGACCAGCTCAGATCATTTGCTTCAGACCAGCCGTTTAAAAGTCTTCTTTCGCTGCTGACGTTTAAATTAGAATCCAAATCATAAACCCATAGTTCTCCTTTGCCCCTATTGAAAGCCAATTTTTTACCATCCGGAGATAGTACAGCATTTTTCTCATCCTCATTGGATATTGTGAATCTTGTTGAATTATATTTCAATGTTTTAAAAAGATCCTTTTCTGTGGTATCAGCAGATGATATTTTGTAAAAATCATATTGCCCCTTCTCATCGGAGCTATAAAACAGCGTATAATCATTGAGCCAAAGGGGCTGCTGCTCACGGGAAGCGCTTTCAGTCAATCTGACAGAACGGCTGTCATCCTTATCATTGGATGATACAAAGATCTCACCATGAACTGAAAAGGCAATCCATTTACCGTTTGGAGAAACAGCATACTCGTCCATGCGATTATAAGTTCTTTTTGCAACCGGATCAAAACGGTAATCTGCACCAATTGCAATATTGATTTTCTGTGCCTTGCTACCTTCTCCGGAAATTAGAAAAAGTTCGTTGGCTACCTGATAAACAATGGTTTTGCCATCACGGCTCAAGTCGAAGGACATGATGCCGAAATCGCCATCGATATTGGTGATTTTTGAATTGGTCTCCACCTTTTCCAAATTGGCAGAAAGTTTCATTTTATTAATATTGAATCTGCCTCCTTTGGCGCTGAGATAATAGATGGTATTATCATTGGCCCATCTTGCATTGTAGTCATTGCCGGCAAAATCCGTTAATGCAAGGTATCTGTCAGCAGCAGGGAGGTAGATCCAAAGATCTCTGTTGGCTGGTCCCTGATAGGCCTCACGCTCTGAGCCACAGGTACCGCGCACCATTGCAATTGCTTTTTTATTCGGTGAATAATGCGCCTCCATAGCCAATGCATCCAAATGTCTGCTTGGGGTACCGCCTTTTAACGAAACCCGATAAATCTCCATTTCACGTTCAACCTGAGCAAAAAGCCTTCTAGTCAGAAAAAGCAGATGCTCGTTTCCATCCCAACTTATCGGCGAATCGGGACCTGAGTACCAAGTAAGTTGTGTAGGAATCCCTCCTTTTGATGGAATGACAAACACATCATTATTTCCGTTTCTGTCACTGGCGAAGGCTATATTTTGTCCATCTGGGCTCCATATTGGCTTGCTTTCATAGCCTTCATGAATTGTAAGCCGTTGGGCAGTTCCGCCCTGTGAGGGCATTGTCCAAATGTCCCCCTGATAACTGAAAGCCAACATTTTCCCGTCAGGACTGAGTGAAGGCTGCATGATTATTGGATTCTGTGCAAAAGCAAATATGGGCAAAAAAGCCAGGATTATATAAAACATTCTCATAAAAAAGCGAATTTCGTTTAGAACGACAAAGATAGCTTTTAATATGTTATGACAAAAAATTTATGGTCGATTCAATCGTTTCAAAAGTCGAAAGCTTGTATTGTGTAAATTTTAAAACCTGGCATCTTTTTTCTAAAACAGTCGATTCTTTCTGAAGCTCAGGATCTCCATCAGAATTACTCATTGCTAATTCAATGTTTACTGTTTATCGCAAGAAAATAAGTGTTTTTAAATTTTTAAAGTCTTCCATTGCTAAACAAATTATCAGGGTCTAATCTTAAATCTTTTCAGATTCCGATGAAAAGCATCTTCGAGTAAATCCGAAAATTCAAAGCCATCTTCGAAATTAGTATAATAACTTTCATAATTTTCATCACCGTGATCATAGTCGTACTGACAATTACAAAAAATCCAACTGCCGCTGCAATATGTGTTAATGCATGCTTCCGGAGCAATAAAAATCCCCTTTTTAATTATTATTTCGGCAATGTTGCCTTTGTCACTGTAAATTATTTTGTAATTGGGATTTTGCTCTTTTAGATAAATAAAACTGCCTCTACAGTTGATGACAATTAAGTTTTCATTGAGTTTAAACCTATTGGCATTCAAATAAAGAATAGGATTCCCCGAGATGTCCAGAATTTCCAAATAATTGAGATTTCTGATAGCATTAGGCAACTGTTTCAATCTGTTTTTACCGATATATAGTGATTTTAGCAGTAATAGTTCGCCAATTTCTTTTGGTAAAGAACTGATTTGATTATTGTTGAGCAATAAAGTATTGAGGTTTTTTAACTTAGCGATTGAAGGAGGAATTATACTTATTTGGTTGGAATGCAGTTCTAGCACTGTTAAATTTTCAAGCGCAAATAAGCTTTCCGGTAATGTTGTCAGGCAGTTGTCATTCAGATAAAGTATCCTAAGCTCCGGTAATAAGAATACCGCTTCGGGAATTTCAGTCAATTTTTCACCGGAAAGTTTTAAAATCTGAAATGTCATAAATATTTCCAACCGGTTTACAAAATCCCGACGCGGATTGGTATAAACCAAATCCATCAGTTCCTGCCAGGGCTGAATCAATTGCTCTTTAATGCCCATCCCCTCGGCAATTTCTATTGCCAGAAGGATATTGTCTTTTTGTCCGCTTTGAAAAAGGGCATGAAGAGAAGGGAGATATTCATTATCGGGGTTCATGGGATTGTTTTTGCGCTAAACAGCCAAAAATCAATTGAAGTTCCCGAAGTGGATTCGTTGTAAGATTTATTGATTTTTTAAATCGAAATTATTTTAAAATTCAACTTTTGCATAAAATGCAGCTCTTGTGGAGCTCTTTTCCTGTGCAGAATCCCGCCCCGATGGGGCTTTCAAATTTCAAAGCTAAAAATTTACTAATAATCAGATCCATAGGAGCGACATCTTTGTGGAAAAAAAATTACAAAAGCTGCAAAGCCCAACGCGGCGACATTTTTCATCCGCACATCCGCACATCCGCGTATCATCACATTCATCAAGCCCGCGCCAATCTCAAACTGTTCAATACCACTGAAACAGAACTGAATGCCATGGCAGCACCAGCCAGCATAGGGTCTAAAACAACACCCAACGGGTAGAGGGCTCCGGCGGCGATTGGTATTCCCAAGACATTATAAAAAAAGGCCCAAAAAAGATTTTGATTCAAAATGCGCATCGTTTTTCGGGAAAGACTAATAGCTTCCAAAACCTGGAATGGATCATTTTTGAGCAGCACCATATCGGCCGATTCCATGGCAATATCTGTTCCACTGTTCATGGCAATGCCTAAGTTGGCCTGCGCCAAAGCCGGTGCATCGTTTATTCCATCTCCCACCATTGCTACTTTTTTGCCTTGCGACTGCAACTGTTTTACAAATTCAATTTTATCCTGAGGTAAAACTTCAGATTTATAATGCTCAATTCCTGTATCGACGGCAATTTTTGCAGCAGCAGCATTATTGTCGCCTGTAAGCATATAGACTTCAATGCCCAAATTTTTGAGCAGGCTAACTGCTTTTTTGGCAGATGCTTTTGCTATATCACTCAAGGCTATTATGCAGCGCAGATTTTTATCATCAGAAAAACAAATAATCGTTTGTCCCTGCATCTGCCATTCATCGGCAGTTTGGACTGAATTTGGAGAAATATTTATATTGTTTTCCTGCATCCATTTCAGGTTACCGGCAAAATATTGAATATCATTTACTTTTGCATTTAGACCTCTCCCACTCACCACTTTAAAGTCGCTGACTTCGGGCAGCTCAACCTGAGGATTCAGATGTGCAAAAATTGCTTTTGACAGCGGATGTTCCGACTGTTTTTCTAGGGCAGATAAAGCATTCAGTACAGTTTCCGATTCAGAAATCCATTCCAATTCATTCACTTTGGGTTTACCTTCAGTAAGTGTCCCGGTTTTATCAAAAATGATGGCATCAATGGTTTTAGCCGACTGCAGACTTTCTGCTCCTTTTATCAGAATGCCTTTGCTTGCTGCTCTGCCAACACCCACCATAATTGCAGTTGGAGTCGCTAATCCCAAGGCACAGGGGCAGGCAATAACCAATATCGTCACAGTAGTAATAATTGCATGTGTCAGTTGAGGTTCGGGACCAAAAAACCACCAGATAAGACCGCTGAGAAGTGCAATAGCAATAACCGCAGGTACAAAAATGGACGAAACCTTATCCACCAGTTTTTGAACAGGGGCCTGAGAACTTTGAGCCGCCTCCACTAATTTTATCAGCTGAGAAAGTACAGTGTTATCGGCCGATTTAGTCACTTTAATGGTAAAGCTGCCTGTACAGTTAATTGTTCCGGCAAAAACTGTTTCATTGACTGATTTAAATTTAGGGATCGATTCTCCGCTCAGCATACTTTCATCAATTTCGCTTTTTCCGGAAATAATTTCTCCATCAAGCGGAATTTTCTCTCCCGGACGAACTATGACAAAATCACCCTCAAAGACTGCTTCAATAGGTACCTGTTTTTCTATGTTACCGACAATTACTGAAACAGTTTTAACTTTCAAACCGAGCAAGGCTTCAATTGCTCCGCTTGTCTGTCTTTTTGCTCTTTCTTCGAAATAACGGCCAAGCAGAATAAAAGTAATCAGCAATCCTGCTGTTTCATAATACACATGTGGTTCTATTCCGCTACTGCGCAGCACTACCGGAAAAAAAGTATTGAAAAGGCTGAACAAAAAAGCAGTGCCGGTGCCGAGTGCTACCAGCGTATCCATATTTGACTGTCCAATTTTTGCCTGTTGCCACGCAATGACAAAAAAACGCCGGCCCGACCAAAACATAATGGGCAGTGTCAATGCCAACATAATATAATTAGCAATTTGATGCGGAATTATACCATGCAAAAACATGGCAATAATAAAAAGCGGAACAGCAAAAACGGCACTTGAAATCAGCTCATTTTTGAGTGATTTGAATTTCTTCTGTTCATTTTCCCGATGTAATTTATCTGAGTTATTGTTTTTTGGCAGCAGCAAATAGCCTGCTTTTTGAAGTCTTTCGTTCAGTTTTTCAATTGGCAATTCTGTTTCGCTCTCTACAACAGCAGTATGTGTTGCATAATTTACACGAACAGACTCAATGCCATCAACTTTCGAGAGAATTTTCTGTGAACTCACCGCACAGGCAGCGCAGGAAAGTCCTTCTATATTGTAGGATTTTATCATTAATAATTAATTAATTTGCCCATAAGGCACCAAGACACTAAGTTTCATAAAGGAGAAATTGTTTTCTAATAATTAGAAATTTTATTCAATTTGTACCAAGTACTCAGTACCTTCTACTCTCTACTTATTAATCTCCTTCAATTTCTTCTTTTCCAATTTTTTAAAATAGCGTTTGAGCAGGAAACTATGTTTAAGACCCTCCAAATTCTCTTCCAATTTTAACGAACTGTTGCTAATGTGCAGCATTGTATTATTCAAATTATGAATAAAAGTAGAGTCACTTACTGTAGAATTGATAGAACCTGCACCCGAGCTGATAGATTTTGAAAAGGAAGTTAATTGAGTACTTACATAGGCCAACGAGTCTGAAAGCATTTTTACATTTGCCAAAGTTTTTTGTATATTTTCAGCAGCGTCTTCATCCGAAATTAAAGTACCTAAAGGCCCCTTACCTGCTTTGATATCTGTCATAATGTTACGAAGATCTTTTGAAAATGATGCTAAAGTAGAATCATTGAGCAGTACAGCCAAATTGCCTGTTCCTGATCTTGCATCTTTGGCTATAATTCGGAGATCCCGTGTGAGTTCGGCGCCATTGACACCTATCTGATTAAGGTATAGAAAAGTTGACCTCAATTCAGAGCTCATAGTACTGTCTGCCAAAAGATCCCAAACAACATCGCTTTGGTTGACCTTATCGCTGATTTCCTTTAAATTTTTGGCAATAATAGAAATTTCACCGCTGATGTCTTCCAGATTTCTAAGACTGGCATCAGAGTCAAAAGGAGATTCAGAATCTATTTCATCCCCATTTTTAACAACAGCAGATTCACCGGGCATAGAATTGAGAATTATAATTTTATTGCCGATAAGACCATCTGTACCAATTTTAGCTACAGTACTTTTTCTGATAAACTTCCGTGAAGTTTCCTGAAGATTCATGACCACTCTGACTGTACTGTCATTTATAATAATCAGTTCCTTTACGGTACCGATGTTAATACCGGAAAAACGGACATTATTACCTATCATAAGTCCTTTTACATCTTTAAAGGTTGCAGAAATTCTGAAACCTGCGGTAAAAAGATTATCTTTTTTTCCAATCAGATATAGTGTAATAACAAAAATTGCAGTACCAACCAAAACCAGGATCCCTACTTTGATATTTTGAGTAAGTTTTTCTTTCATTTTTTATTCGATGTAATTACTTAATTAAAAATTATATGAAAAAACTTTTAATCTGAGGATCATCAGATTTTGAAAGTTCATCGTAGTTGCCTTCTTTGTAAGCCTTTCCGTCGATCAGCATGATGATTCTATCCGCTACAATTTCAACACATTTCATGTCATGAGTGAT
>JBIKQC010000264.1:0-6885 GCA_044349855.1 Saprospira sp. | reverse complement strand
GTACGGGCAAAACTACGCTTTCTGCCGATCCTAAACGCGGTCTTATCGGTGACGATGAGCATGGTTGGTCGGAAGAAGGCGTTTTCAACTTTGAAGGCGGCTGCTATGCAAAATGTGTGGATCTGAGCAAGGAAAAAGAACCTCAGATTTGGGATGCCGTAAAATTCGGCTCTCTTTTGGAAAACATCGGTTTCCGGGAAGGTACACGTACTGTTGACTATACTGACATTAAAATTACGGAGAATACCCGCGTTTCTTATCCGATTCATTATATCGATAACGCCCTGTCTGTTTCCAAAGGAGGTATTCCAAAAAATATTTTCTTCCTGACTGCCGATGCATTCGGTATTCTGCCTCCAATTTCAAAATTGAGCAAGGCGCAGGCGATGTACTACTTCATCTCCGGATATACTGCTAAAGTTGCAGGAACAGAAATGGGTGTTACCGAGCCGCAGGGTACTTTCTCTGCCTGTTTCGGTGCGGCATTTTTGCCCTTGCATCCTGCCAAATATGCAGAAATGTTGGGTGAACTGATTACCAAAAACGAGGTAAATGTGTGGTTGGTAAACACAGGATGGACAGGCGGTGCTTATGGTACCGGCAGCCGTATCAAACTGTCTTATACCCGCGCACTCATCACAGAGGCTCTGGTTGGAAACCTCGATAGCGTTGCATACGATACTTTAAATGTATTCAATCTGCAAATGCCGACTTCCTGTCCGGGCGTTCCTTCAGAAATCCTGAATCCGCGCAACACTTGGGCAGATAAGGGTGCCTACGATGCTAAGGCTCAGGATCTTGCCGATAAGTTTGTTAAAAACTTCGAGAAATACAGAGCGCAGTCAAATGCGGAGATTGTTTCTGCAGCGCCGAAGTCTACGGTGAGTATGTAAGAGATGAAAGATAAAAGATCTTTAAACTTTGATCTTTAAACTAATAAAAACAGGTAATTGTGAAAGCAGTTGCCTGTTTTTTATTATTAATTGATAAAATAATATCAATTTTGTACGGTAAAATTACGTACAAATCGAACGATTTTTGTAATTTCGAAGTTCTATTAATATTCTTTATTAATGAAATTATGAAATTATGGCTGTTAAAACAAAAGAGGCCCGTTTGGATATAAGACTGACAACGGAACAAAAAGAGCTCTTCGAATATGTTGCATCTTTGGAGGGAAAAAAACTTAGCGAACTGTTGATAATTGCTATGCAACAATATGCAATATCTGCTATTGAAGAACATGAAGAGGTAAATAGAATTCTTGCTTCAAAGAGAGATCAGAAAATCTTTGTTCAGGAATTGATGAATCCATCTAAACCTAATGATCAGCTGATAAAAGCGGCTGAAAAGTATAAAAACCTATTTAAATAGTATGGAAATACTGTTTATAAGTCCTTTGGGGTCAGAACATAAAAAGTCCAAAAAAATATTCAATTGTGACAAACCTGTTTTGAATGAATATATTAAATCATTTGCAGGACAGGATATTAAGCGAAATCTTTCAGCCTGTTTTGTATTGGAAAATGGAGCGCATGATATTATAGGGTATTACACAATTTCCAATGATGGGATTCCTAAAACCCAACTGCCGGATGATTTTGTTAAAAAATTGCCCTATAACAGTTTGCCTGTAACTTTACTTGGGCGATTGGCCGTGGATGTTTCCTATAAAGGTAAGGGCTATGGAGAAATGCTCCTTATGGACGCATTAAAAAAATGCTATGAAAACAGAACAGTAATTGCTTCGGCTGCGATCATTGTTGATCCTATAGATGAAAATGCGATTAAATTTTATGCTAAATACGGTTTCATCTTATTGCCTGACAGCTCCAGAATGTTTTTGGCAATGGAGACTTTAGATAATCTGTTTTGAAAATCTATACCTGTTATAATTAACTTAAAGGGATCAGTAATAAAATACTGTTCCCTTTTTTTGCTTTTTCAAAGCCTTTATTCTATATTTGGACTCTATGGAAAAGTGTTGAAAATACCTTTCTTTTTACCTTGTTTATTAAAACCTATCAATCATGGCTGACAAAGGCGATGTGGTAATCTTAAAATCGGGTGGGCCGGAAATGGTCGTCACCTACGTGATAAAATCGGGCGACGGCTCAAGGGAAAAAGCTGCCCGTATGAAAGGCTTTAAAAAAGGCGATATTGTCTGTGAATATCAGCAGGTATTGCCTAACGGTCAGATGAAGACCATCACAAATACCTTTAAAGCGGTTTGTTTAAAATTTCGTGACGGACAATTTGTTGCAGAGCAGAGTGCCGGAGGCAAGGATGATGACGACGATGACGACGATGATGATGACGACGATTGGTAGAAATAGGAATAAGATGAAAGATTAAAGATAAAAGATAAAAGACGTGTTTTGTTTATTTTTTATTGGCAGCCATACTGCGGAATTTTTTCTATCCCTTAGTGAAAGCATCTATTGAAAACAGGATTCTTTCCTCTTTGAACTTTGAACTTTAAACTTATGAAAGTAGGAGACGTAGTAAAACATATAGAATCCAATACCGAAATGACAGTGATTCGCCTGCTTGGCGATGGACATGATGAAGATGGCAGCGGTAACTTTTTCAAATCGATGGACCGTCGATTCGAAATGCAGGGTTTCGATTTTGGTGACCCTACTTGTGTGTGGTTCGAAGAAACCCTAATGAAACAGGGCGTCTATCATGGCTCTGATTTGGAAATTGTCAATATGAAATCGGGTGGGGCAGCAGCAGCTGTAGTAGTCGCTGCAGCCGGTTTGGCAATCGGTGATGATGATGATATGGATCTCGATTTGGACATCAATCTCGATGACTTGGATTTGGATTTAGGTGATGATGACCTTGACTTTGGTGATTTAGACCTCGACTTAGGCGATGATCTTGATTTGGGCGACCTGGACCTCGATCTCGGCGATGACCTGGATTTAGATAACCTGGATCTTGGTGACCTTGATTTGGGTGATGATGATATGGATTTGGACCTCGATTTAGGTTTGGGTGATGATGATTTGGACCTTGACAGTTTGGATTTAGGCGACGATGATTTGGCAGGTTTGGGATTGGATGATCTTGACTTTGGCGATGACGATGATTTGAACCTGAGTGATGATATAAATAATCAGGAATTGAATACAGATGATGATGACTTCGACTTGGATCTGGATTTTTAAGATAAAAGAATTAAGGACTTGATCTAAAGTTAACCGAAAAGCCGCGAAGATCTTCGCAAAGTACGCAGAGAACCACTTTGTGTTTTAGGTATTAAGTTTTGTCAAGTATCAAAGCAAAACCTACGATGCAAAATCACTGCCGCGGGTTTTACCTGCGATTATATCTGGTTTAATTACATAAATAAATAAGGGCCGGCCATTTATTTTTTGGCCAGCCCTTATTTTTTGAATGAAGCAAATAAAAAGTCTTTAATCTTTGATCTTTTAACTTCAATCTTACCTTTTCTTTTCTTTCTTCGCCATTTTTCTTCCGCCACTTTTTGTTTTGAAAACTCTGTAATAGGGATCATGCTGCATCTCCCAGGTAAGTTTGTGCATATGATGCAGCAATTCATCATTTTTGCCCACTTTTAATAAGTCCTCATAGGTAAGCGCTTCGCCGATGCTGATGCCAATATGGCGGTTCATTTTATTTCTTACTTCGTTCAAAAGCAGGCTCAGTCGCAGATGCGGGTGGATATGGCTGGCCAATTGGAATAAAAAGCTGTTCTGACCATGAAAAAAGATTGGAACTATTGTTGCCTTTGATTTTTGAACCAGTTTCAGTACAAAACGTTTCCACTCCAAATCTTCGAGCTTGCCGATCACATTCTTGGCAGTGGCCACACCGCCTGAAGGAAAGATAGCGATTGCCTCGCCCCGTTCCAGCCTTTCAAGGGTTTCTTTGCGCGTATTGATGATGGTTTGCAGAGCCTCTTTGGTTTCACGGAAGTCGATAGGGAGGAAGTAGGGCTTGAACATTTCCTCGGTACAGAGCACTTCATTCACCAGAATGCCAAACTGCGGACGGATTTTGGAAGCCAGCAAGCCCAGCAAAAGTCCGTCGATGACACCAAAAGGGTGATTGGCCACAAATAAAACAGGACCATCTTTAGGTATCTTTCCCAATTGTTCTTCGCTGAAATGAGGATAAACTTTAAGTTTTTCGAGCGCTATACGCCAAATACTCTGCGGCGTCAGTTCCATCTCTTTCATCTCGGTATAGAGCTTTTCGATGTGAGGACGACCGGTAAATTTTTCTATCGACTTAATAATGATACGTTTAATCCTCGGATCTGAATCTTTGGCATAACTGAGGCGGGATTTGGCAACTTCTCTCGATATTGGAGCATTCACGTTTAAATCTTCCATGACAGACAATATGATTTAGATAATGACTTGTACGTTTAAGAAACAATGATAAGGGGCGCTTAATTCATAAAAATATGCTATTTTTGATCATTAAACCAATTTTTTTGAAAATTTCACGAACCAATTTTAATCCCATTATGAAATTATTACTCAAAATCAGTGCTTTTGCCATAGTGTTTTGTTTGTCTGCTCCGTGTTTTGCTCAGAGCAAAAAGGAACAGACCGAGTTTAAAAAAACAGCGGAAACAATATTAAAAGATTGGAATGAGGCACCTGACGGTTTCGATGAATACGAACAGGCCAATACTTATCTGATGGATCTTGGTATTCGCGGAAAATATTATTTGAACAAAGAATTGCTCAGTCTCGCTAAGGTAGCACAGCTTATGGGTGAAACTGTTTATAATTCAGGCCCTCATGATAAAGAAATGAACCTTACTTCCGGCAGTTTCGGTCATTACAATCCAAAATTTTTGAAAAAACTGCAAAAAAATCTCACTGTTCTGTTGGCTGATAAAAAGTTTGTAAAAAAAGCTCAACCTTTATACGATAAACAGCTGAAAAAATACCTACAGTGTTTTTGGCACAGCTATCAGCATGTAATTGCTATTGAAAGCAATAAAAAAGCGGCTGTAGCAGCTTACAATTCTTTTATTGCGGCCAATGCTTCAGAGGCAGGTTATAATATGCAGGAGCATTTTCGCGATTTTACCGATAAATACGAATCCTTCGATTACGATTGGTATGAAATGAACACGACTGCTGTTTTCTGGACCCGCCGTGCAATGGATGGAACTGACAAAGAATTCAGCTCACTCATGCGTCTCATGATTCAGACTTTTGATAAGTCAT
The DNA here is from genome assembly GCA_044349855.1 of Saprospira sp. GTDB lineage: Bacteria > Bacteroidota > Bacteroidia > Chitinophagales > Saprospiraceae > Saprospira. The sequence goes on along the minus strand of JBIKQC010000264.1, from coordinate 1,666 downwards.
TTTTATTGAAAAAGGACTAAGAAATAATAGTTTCCGATTAGAAATCCTCCATTTTCGGGGGATTTTTTTTGGAACCTGATACGGGTCAGCTTCATTCGGCAAAAAAACTGTATTTTTGTGTGAATCAAAACAATTACCATGTTCAATCCCTTAAACAATCCCTTTGTTGTCCGCACGGTGTTGGATAAAGCCCAAGAGGAACTTAATGAACAGCTGCGTTTCCGCAAAAAGCAGTTTAATAACCCTAAACTTTATATGTGGGTGGAGATTGATCCTATCAAGTCAATACCTTATATCTGTCTTCGAAATGAAAATGATGAAAATATTGTAAGAATGACAGCAGAGGAATTGCTTCAGGATGAGGCCGTAAAACAGCAACTAAAGAAAATTCCCATGATGGTAAGGCCATTCATCAATTTTAAATGGTTGATATCGGAAATTAATAAAAGGCTGATAAAAGACCTTGCATTGACAAAATTTATTAAAATAACGGAGGGGCAAAAAACGGCAGAACTTGAAATCTGGGAAAAAGATAAACCACTTCAGTCAAATATAGATCTCTTTCAGATTTTTGGATAAAAAATCAGCTCCTAAAAAATCATAAAAAATTATTTACTTGACTCAGTAGAATGAACAGTCTCTTTTTTTGTAAAAACAGCCAATAAAACTTATAATTTTATAAAAAATCAACAGCTTAAGTCTCAAATTCATGAAAAAGAATAAACTTTAGCTAAAATTGAAGCAATTTAGTTAGAATAACCAGGCTATTGAATATTATTTAAATTACTGATGAAATAATTGGAATTATTGTTAGTAGATTTTTCATCTTTTACATATTTTAGCCTTTTAAGAAGCCAAATTATTAATAACAATTTTACACATCATGAGAGTATTATCATTTTTTACAATTCTTTTTTTTACTGCTTTTCTGGCTAAGGCACAGCAACTTTCTGACAAAACGCTTATCAAAACGTTGGATCCATCAGAAGCTACCAGTGTAGTTATCGACTTTAAAGCTGCTCAAATCAATCCCCAACCTTGGGATGGTATGGGTTTCCGAATCGAGATGATTATAAAGTCAAATATGCCCCTTCATGTATTGGAACAGTTGGTAAAGGCCGGTCGTTATACGCTTGAAGGTGTAAAAGACGGGGATACCTATTTTGTGAATGCACCAAATCTTGAGAAAAATGTATCCGTTCGCGGTAAAGACCTCGAAGAAGAGATTAGCGTTTCTGTAAAAACTCCAGGCTACTATGTAATGGCAAACAACACACTGTTCAAAGATGCAACTTCTCTTGTAGCCCGTGGCCTGGACGAAACCAAGATCCTTGATTACAAAAAAATTACAGATTCAATAAGTATTACAGAGGTCATAATACAGTCAACGCTTAAAGGAAGTCCTAATATAAAACTGAAGACTGGAGATATTCTCATAGATGGAAAACCAATAATTATTCAAAATAAGTAAAAAACATTCAGATAATTACAAAAATTATTTTGATCTTAATTAACATTATTCGTATTGAAATTATTTTTTTGGTCATTATCTCAACAAATAAAAAGTGAATCTAAATGTAATCCTTTAGCAATATCATTCATATAGTTAATCAACTTAGTCAATTTTTGCTGATATTTTTAGACGTACACAAAATTTGTGGAATTA
>JBIKQC010000263.1:0-6894 GCA_044349855.1 Saprospira sp. | reverse complement strand
TTTAACTCCCTTTTATCCGATATTTTTAAAAGGTTTAGCAGTTCGTCAATTCTCTTATGACAAAGTTCTGCATCAGTCCAATCGGTTGCCCTGAGAATCATCATCAGATTCTCTTCCACTGTTCTATGGTCCAACAGCGGATATTCCTGTGCGACAATACCCAAATTTCTTCGAAGTGCGGAAAGAGATAGTGAATCGAGCTGTCCCAATTCAAAATCAAGTATTCTGCCCTGTCCTTCTGTAATAGCCAATTCCCCGTAGAGGATTTTCAAAAAGCTGCTTTTCCCAACGCCTGTAGGGCCTAGTACATAGATAAATTCTGCAGGTCGGATCTGTAAGTCGATAGCGCTCAGAATTGATGTTTTTCTTTGAAAAACTGCGACTTTTTTTAGTTCAAGGATGTATTTTTTCTTATCCCACATATTGTATGAAGTTTGGGTTGTCATCTGCAAATTTAGGATAATTGATTGAAAAAGTTAATATATCCAAGACTTTAGATGGGCTCATTATTTCTTATGACGCTGTTCCAGCAATGTCAATACCTCATCCAATCGGACATCCTTGGCGGCGAGCAATACCAGATAATGGTACATCAGATCGGCTGCTTCTCCGAGAAATAAATCTTTATTATTGTCTTTTGCTTCGATAACGAGTTCAACCGCCTCCTCTCCTACTTTTTGCGCTACTTTATTAATACCTCTTTTCAAAAGTGAAGCGGTATAGGATTGTTCATCGGGATTCATTTTACGATCCCAGATGACATTTTCCAAGTGATGCAAAAAGTCATTTCCTTCATTTTTTTCAGAAAAACAGGTATCTGTGCCCCTGTGGCAGACAGGTCCTTCAGGAATTGCTTTAATAAGCAGGGTATCATTGTCGCAGTCAATGTCAATACTTTTGACATACAGAAAATTACCTGAGCTTTCGCCTTTTGTCCAGAGGCGTTCTTTTGAACGGCTGTAAAAGGTAACTTTAGATTCGGCTTGGGTTTTCTTCAATGCTTCGGCATTCATATAGCCAAGCATGAGTACTTTATAGGTTTTGGCATCCTGTACAATGACGGGTAACAATCCGCCACCTTTTTCAAAATCGGGTTCAATCATATTCTTACAGGAATGTTGTTATGGGCGAGGAATTGTTTTAAATCAGGGATAGGCACTTCTTTGAAGTGAAAAATACTTGCTGCAAGTCCGGCATCTGCTTTACCTTTGGTGAATACATCCAGGAAATGCTGCATATTTCCGGCACCGCCAGAAGCAATTACAGGAATAGATACAGATGCTGAAACCAGCGCAGTTATTTCGTTGGCAAAACCGGCTTTGGTGCCGTCATGATCCATGGAGGTGAATAGTATTTCCCCTGCACCCAATGATGCAGCCTCTTTCACCCAATCCAAGAGTTTTATCTCAGTGGCCTGACGGCCGCCTACCAGATAAACATACCAATCGGAATCGGCATGTAAACGCGCATCTACTGCAACAACAACACATTGGGAGCCAAAATTATTGGCCAATTCACGAATGAGTTCGGGGCGTTTTACTGCAGCAGAATTTATGGATACCTTATCGGCACCGGCTTCCAACAGCCAGGAAACATCCTGTACGGAACTGATCCCTCCGCCGACTGTAAACGGAATATTGATGTGTGATGCAATGCGTCTGACCAAATCGGACAGCGTTTTGCGGCGCTCATGAGTGGCTGAAATATCGAGAAATACCAACTCGTCGGCACCTTCTTCGCAATAGCGGCAGGCTAGTTCTACCGGATCTCCGGCATCGCGAAGGTTTTCAAAATTGATACCTTTTACGGTTCTTCCGTCTTTAATATCAAGACAGGGTATGATGCGTTTGGCTAACACTTTATGTAAGTAGTTCTATTTTAGATCGGCAAAGAGTTTTTCCAAATCTATTTTCATATCTGGAAAAATACTGGAGTAGACCATATCACCTTCAACAAAGGGCAAAGAGGCACTGTATTTTCCTTTTTCATTCAGTGTATAAATAATCAGGTAATTTTCTTTAGGATGGATTATCCAATATTCCCTTACAGCACTTTCTTCATACACATTCATCTTGTCCTTCATTTCTTTTCGGGTATTTCCCGGAGAAAGAATTTCCACAATTAAGTCGGGAGCGCCGTTGCAGCCCTGCTCATCTAATTTATTTCTATCGCAGACAACACATAAATCGGGTTGAACTACAGTTGTGATAAGTTTGTCACTATCACCCAATTTTTTTGAAAGCCTAACGTCAAAGGGTGCAGAAAAAAGTTCACATTTATGCCCCTCAAAATAATTTAAAAAAGTTTTAGTGAGTCTCATTGAAACTCTCTGATGGGATAAATTAGGCGCAGGAGCCATAGGGAAAATATACCCTTTAATCAGCTCTACTGTTTCTTCCAGTTTCCAGCCCATGTAATCGGCATAACTGTACTGTTTCTTAAGGTCTAAATCTGAAAGTTTCATAGGATGATTTTATATTAAAACCGATAATTATCAGAAAAAATTCCGGAAACAAGGTAGAACAGCAGTTAGCCTGGTGCAATTTTAGGAATTGGACAATTTTACGAGGTCTTCAAGACTGATCAGATTTTCATAAATTGCCTTGCCGATGACAACACCGTAACAACCTATTTTATCGAGCTGTTTTATTTCTTCGATACTGGAAACACCGCCACTTGCAATGATTCTCATGTCGGGAAATTGCTTTCTGATAGATTTGTAAAGATCGAGAGAACTTCCTTTCATCATTCCGTCTTTTTCAATATCAGTACAAAGTACATAGCGGATGCCATGCCATTGATAATTGGTAATAAAATCAAAAAGTTTGATTTCGGTAGGATTTACCCAACCATTGATTCGTACAATTCCGCTGAGTACATCGGCGCCAAGAATAATCTTCTCGGGTCCGTATTTTTGCAACCAGTTCAGTAAGAGTTTTGGATTTTTGACGGCAACAGTACCAATGCTTGCCTGATGAGCGCCGCAATCAAATACTTTTTTTATGTCCTCATCTGATTTTACACCGCCGCCAAAATCCACCTTTAGTTTGGTTTCTTTGGTGATTGTTTCCAATATTTTGTAATTGACAACCTGTCCGGCTTTTGCGCCGTCGAGATCGACCACATGAATTCGTTCAATGCCCGCTTCAGCAAAACGTTTGGCTACTGCAATAGGGTCATTGTCATAGACTTTTTTCTCATCAAATTTCCCTTGAGTCAGTCTTACGCATTTTCCATCAACAATGTCAATAGATGGTATAATTTTGATCATAATCCCAAAAAGTTTTTAAGAATTTGCTCCCCTACAACACCCGATTTTTCGGGATGAAACTGAGTTGCGTAAAAATTATCTTTCTGTAATGCTGCACTGAACGGCAAAATATAATCGGTCAGGGCAACAGTATAAGGGCCATTCTCCACATAATAGCTATGTACAAAGTACAGATAACTTTTATCGGCTACATGATTAAAAAGGCCGTGGGGATCGATATTAGGGGAAGTATAAAAGCTGTTCCAGCCAACATGAGGAACCTTATCGCTATGCTCGGGTACAAACTTAATAACTTTTTGTGGAATAATAGATAAACAATCGGTATTTCCTTCTTCAGAATGTTCACATAGCAGCTGCATCCCCAGACAAATTCCTAAAACAGGCTGTTTCAAAGACTTAATAACCAAATCTAATTTCTGATTCTTGAGATAATTCATTGTACTTCCAGCCTCTCCTACTCCGGGAAAGATCACCTTATCCGCTGACTTAATAATTTCAGGATCGGCACTTAGCGTGGGATTTATACCCAAACGCTCAAATGCAAAACAGACTGAACGTATATTGCCTGCATTGTAGTCAATTATTACTGTATTCATAAAAACAGGATAAGAATGAATTGAAAAGGCGATTTACAAATAATGCCAATCAAGGGTTGAAACAAGTTCAAATCGCATAACGCTGCCGCGGGCTCTTTTTTACTTTTGTCTTGATCCAAAAGTAACAAAAAATCAAGTCGGAACCAATGCATTTTTGGGGCGTAGCGTTATACGGCCGTACAACGCTACACCCCAAAACCAGAAACGGCCAGACTGTCCTTCAGCCTGAGATTTTTTGCTTTTTTATTGAATTTTCAGGCTTAGCACTATACTCGAAAGGGCCAATTCTATATGCTGGTGCTTCCGACATTCTGAAACGGTGCCTTCGGCTTGTAATTTTTAGTTTTTTTAAATAAAATCAATACTTTTCAATATATTTCAACCCTTAATTCGCATTAATAATTATAAAACACCTTTGGTACTGGGCAATTCTCTATTATTCGGATCCTTTTTAATGGCCATTTTAATAGCCCTTGCCCATGCTTTGAAACTTGCCTCAATTTTATGATGTTCATTCCTGCCCTCTGCTTTGATGTTCAGGTTACAGAGTGATGTATCCGAAAAAGATTTGAAGAAATGTTCAAACATTTCGGTAGGCATTCCTCCGATTAGTTCCCTTTTGTATTCTGTATTCCAAACCAACCAGGGCCTGCCACTGAAATCCAAAGCCACTTCTGCAAGGCAATCGTCCATAGGCACTGTGTAAAAGCCATATCGCTCTATGCCGCGTTTATCGCCCAAGGCCTCCCTAAAGGCCTGTCCGAGTGCCAATCCTACATCTTCAATACTATGATGCTCGTCAATATGAAGATCCCCATTTACATGCAGTTTCAGGTCGCAACCGCTGTGTTTGGCCAACTGTTCCAACATATGGTCAAAAAATCCGATTCCTGTTGAAATGTCAGCTTTTCCATTTCCGTCAAGATCCAATTCCACCAGAATATCGGTTTCATTTGTTTTCCGATGAACATAAGCTTTTCTGCCCGCTGCGGTTTTTAGAAATTCATAAATTTCCTTCCAACTATTAGCATGACAGTAACAGTATTCCTGCAAACCTTTTTCAATGAGCGGGTTGCCCTTATAGTCTCCGGGATGAATAAAAATACCTTTTGAACCGAGGTTTTTTGCCAGTTCAATGTCAGTTGTTCTGTCACCTATGACAAATGAATTTTTCAAATCAAAATCACCCTGCATATAATGTGTGAGCAACCCTGTACGCGGTTTGCGTGTGGGTACATTGTCCAGCGGAAAACTGCGGTCAATTAGTATTTCATCAAAGCTGATTCCTTCATTTTCCAATGCCTGTAACATTTTGTTTTGGGCGGGCCAAAAAGTATCTTCGGGAAAAGAGTCTGTCCCCAGTCCATCCTGATTGGTCACCATCACCAATTTGTAATCAAATTCCTCTACAATTTTTGTAAGGTATTTGAAGGTACCCGGTAAAAATTCCAATTTCTCGAGGGAATCTACCTGGAAATCTGTGGGCGGTTCGATGATCAGCGTACCGTCTCTATCTATAAAAAGAATTTTTTGCATTTTAATTTTCTTTATACTTGACTAAAGTTTCCAATAAAAAACTATTCTCCTCCGGCGTTCCGACTGTAATTCTCAGGCAACCCTCACAGCCCGGTACAGTAGATCTGTTTCGGACGACAATTTTATTATGAAGCAAAAATTTATACAATATATTCGGTTCAGCCACTTTCATCAATAAAAAATTCGCATCGGAAGGATATACTTTTCGTACAAAGGAAAAGTCCGATAAATGCTTTTCCAACTTTGTCCGTTCCTGCAGCAAAACTGAAATAAAATTGGCTGTTTTTTCAGTATCTTCCAAGGCTTTCAAGGCCGTTTCCTGTGTCAGCAAGTTGATATTGTACGGCGCTTTTACCTTGTTAAACAATTGAATCATAGAACTGTTCGAAAATGCCATTCCCAAACGGATAGCGGCCAATCCCCATGCTTTTGAAAGCGTTTGCAGCACTACCAGATTATCATATTTATCTATGAGTCTGATAAAAGACGGCTGAGTAGAAAAGTCGATATATGCCTCATCCACAATCACTATTCCATGAAATCTGTTCAGAATTTTTTCCATAATCCCGGAATCGAGACTATTGCCGGTCGGATTATTGGGACTGCAAAAGAAAAGCAGTTTGGTATTGGCATCCCAGGCTTTGCTGAGCGCATCCAAATCGGGCTGAAATTCTGAATTGAGCGGCACTTCCCTAATTTTTACATCTGCAATATCGGCAGCAACCTGATACATTCCATAGGTGGGTGGCAGGCTGATGACATTATCGATACCGGGTTCACAGAAGATTCTGAAAAGCAGGTCAATAGCTTCATCGCTGCCATTACCCAGAAAAATCTGTTCAGTCCGAACTCCTTTTATTTCAGAAATTCGTTCTTTTAACTTATGCTGAAGGGGGTCCGGATAGCGGTTCAGACCGTTATTGAAGGGATTTTCGTTGGCATCGAGAAATAACTCTGCCTCTCCCTCAAACTCATGCCTTGCGGATGAATAGGGTTTCATGCGACGAATATTCGGACGCATTAAAGCTGCGATGTCTTTCATTTAAATGGATAAATGGGGGCGAATCAACGCCCCCGTTGAGCGTTTATTTACCTTCTTTTTCTTTATTTTTAAGGTATTCCAAACGAATGGTTACAGCATTTTTATGCCCTGTAAGGCCTTCTGCTTCTGCCATCGTTTCTACAGTTGCACCAATGTTGACAATGCCATCTGTGGTGAGCTGCTGATAGGTAACTTTTTTTGAAAAAGACTCCAGCATTACACCGCTGAACATTTTGGCAAAACCGCCTGTCGGCAGTGTATGGTTGGGACCTGTAGCATAATCACCGACCGCTTCCGGAGAGTAATTGCCCAGGAAAATTGCAGACGCATTGAAAATTTCTGTTGCGAAAGCATTGCAGTTGCGCAGTCCAACAATCAAATGTTCGGGAGCATATTCGTTTACGATATCACGAGCTTCTTCCTGTGTTTTGACAATAATACCGAAACTG
>JBIKQC010000262.1:0-6953 GCA_044349855.1 Saprospira sp. | reverse complement strand
ATCAGCAATGGTATGAAATGGAGATTTGGTCTCAATTATGAAACACAGCTTTGGGATAAATTCAACTACAGCGCACGCAGTATCAATGTAGGCAACAGCTACAGTATTGCAGCCGGTGCAGAGTTTACACCCGATATTACAGATGTAAGCAATTATCTCAAAAGAATCCGCTACCGTTTAGGTACTTATTACGGAAAAGATCCCAGAATTATCGGTTCCGGAGCAAATAGTTATCAGCTGTTAAAATATGGCATAACTTTTGGCTTAGGATTACATATGAAGCCGAAGAAGTCAACAAAAGAGTTTGCAATACTGGGACAGACAAATATTGGATTTGAATTTGGATACCTCGGACATCCTGAATTAATCAATGAATATTTCTTCCAGGTAAATCTTTCTTTCTCTCTTAATGACTACAGTTGGTTTAAACGTGCAAAATTCAGATAACAAAAATTCATAAAACAGTCTATATGAAAAACTATTTCAAAAACCTGATGAAGTGTGGAGCAGTTGCCCTCTTTGGCCTGTCTTTCCAAAACATCTCTTTCGCTCAGTGCAATACTTGGGAAAAACACCCACAGGGTGCTGAAGCAGCTAAAACCCAACACGTACTTTACCGCGATAAATTCAAGGAGAAAAAGTTCGATGAGGCCTATCCTATTTGGGAAGAACTGTTCAAACATGTACAGATTCCTGCTCCTAACAAATTAACACACTTCTCTGATGGAATCGACATGTATATTCATTTCGCCAAAAACGAAAAAGATGCTGTAAAGAAAAAGGAGTTGCTCGACAAAGCAATTGCATTGTACGATAATATGGCAAAATGTTTTAGCGAAGATGCTACAGCTCGTGCTTGGCAGGCTTACTATATGTATGCCAACGGTTATGACCAAATGAAAGCCTACAATGTTTTTGAAAAATCTATGGAATTGGGCAAAGAATCTCCTCCTGCAATGATTATGGTGTATATGTCTGCCATTGCAATAAATTTTAATAGTAGTAAGGTAGCAGGTTTTGATGATCAATATCTTTTGACCCTTTATGAAAGATTCAAAACAATCTGCGAAAAAAACAAAAGCGCTAAAGATGCAGCAACTTATGCCAAATATTGGTTAGAAGTTGAAAAGCAATATTCTCAGGTGCCAAACATTTTCGGTTGTGAATACTGGGTGGCTAAATTACAGCCCGAAGTAAAGAAAAATTGGGAGAATGCCGATAGCCTTAAAATCTATGCTACAAAACTTTCTGAAAAATGTGGCAAGGACAATGAACTCTACAAAGAAGCTAACGGACAGTACCGTACTTTGATTATTGGAGTTGAGAAAGAGCGCCAAGGTGCCATTATTGTATCTGACACATCCACTATTTATTCCAAGATTTTGGCATATAGAACACTTGCCAACTATGACGCTGTTAATGAAGCTGAATATAAAAGCAAAGAAACTGCTTTGATGCCTGATTTTGCTGTTAGTACTAAGGAATGGGTTGACAATGATACCCGCGGAAAAGACATTTACCGCTATGCTTTCAAATTGTATAAAGAAGGTAATTTTAGTGGCGCACGAAACTACTGCCGTATCACATCAAAGTTTCTTCCAAACTGGGGAGATCCTTACATCCTTATCGGAAACATGTATGCGAGTAGTTCAAACACTTGTTCTGATTTTGATGGACAGGCATGCATATTGGTAGCTATTGATGAATTTGTTAAGGCAAAATCTGTAGATCCTGAATCTGCACAAAATGCCGGTAATATGATTGCAAAGTACTCACAATATATTCCTTCAAAAACAGAATTAGCGCAACGTGGCCTTGCTGAGGGAAGTTCTTATACTGTAAAATGCTGGATTCAACAAACTACTGTAATACGCGGAAGATAAATTTAAGCCTCAATAATTATCGTACTAATGAAATATTTTCAATTATTTTTATTCATTCTTTTTTCCTTTAAGCTTAGTTCTCAAACTATAATTAAGATGGAAAAAAGGGGCGGCGTTTATTTTATACCATGCAAAGTCAATGGATTAGATTTAAACTTCATTTTTGACACTGGTGCAAAAGATGTGACTATTTCACTTACGGAAGCATTATTTATGCTTAAAAATGATTATTTAAAAAAGGAAGACGTTTTTAATACTGAAAAATATCAAATTGCCAATGGGGATATTGTAGAAGGAACAAAAATAATTTTGAGAAAAATAGAAATTGGAGATAAAATCATTTTCAATATTGAGGCTAGTGTAGTCCATACATCGAATGCGCCTTTGTTGTTAGGACAATCAGCATTAGAAAGGTTAGGAAGTTTTTCTTTTGATTATAACTCAAATACTCTAACAATAAATAGCAACAATAATAGCAATTTTAATAGCAATAATAATAGCAATAATAATAGCAATAATAATAGCAATAATAATAGCAATAATAATAGCAATAATAATAGCAATAATAATAGCAATAATAATAGCAATAATAATAGCAATGCTTCAGCTAACAATAATACCTCTACAATTAAAGTAGCGAATTTCAACAATCCACAAAATATTCCACAACTTAAATTAAATTGTAGTACTTGGGAAGCCTACCCTGATGGTTCAGAAGAAGCAAAAAAGTTACATGTATTATATCGTGATAAGTTCAAAGAGAAAAAATATGATGAAGCATTTTATTATTGGGAGCAACTTATCAAATATGTACAAATTCCTGCTCCAAATAAACTGACTCACTTTTCTGACGGGGCTGATATGTGTTTTGCTTTTGCCAAAAACGAAAAAGACAAAGACAAGAAAAAAGAATGGATAGATTTGGCAATAGCCCTCTACGACCAAAGCGCTGCCTGTAATGGGGAAGACGCTACAAGTCGTGCTTATCAGGCATATTATATGTATGCAAACGGTTATGATCAAATGAAAGCTTATAAGGTTTTTGAAAAATCAATGGAATTGGGCAAAGAAAATCCACCTCCAATGATTATGGTCTATATGTCTGCACTTGCTGTAAATTTTTACAAAAATAAAGTTGAAAGTTTTGATGACAAATACATGCTTGATCTCTATGAAAAATTCAAAAAGATCACCGATACCAATGTTCAAAAAGGAAAAGATGCTGCCAACTACCAGAAATATTGGGGTGAATTGGAAAAACAGTATTCTCAGATTCCAAATATCTTTGGTTGTGACTATTGGGTAGCAAAATTGCAGCCTCAGGTAAAAGCACAGTGGGAAAATCCTGACAGTCTTAAAGCAATCGCTTCCAAACTTTCTGAAAAATGCGGTAAGGACAACGATTTGTACAAAGAAGTTTGGGCTCGTTACAAAACTGTTGTTTATGCCATAGAAGGTGTGCGTCAAAAAGCTATTCTGGCCGCCGACAGTTCTACTGTTTACAGCAAAATACTTGCTTACCGTGTATTGGCCGAACTTGACACTATCAATGCTGCTGATTACAAAGCGAAAGAATGGGCATTGCACCCTGAATTGGCTACAAGCAACAAAGAATGGATTGACAATGATACTCGCGGAAAAGCAGTTTACCGCTATGCTTTCCAACTTTACAAAGATGGTAATTTCAGTGCTGCGCGCACTTACTGCCGTGCAACTTCAAAATTCCTTCCAAACTGGGGCGATCCTTATATCCTTGTCGGAACCATGTATGCAAGTAGCGGTTCACGCTGCAGCCCTGCTACAAACGGCACCGGTTTCGATGCTCAGATCTGTGTTTGGCCTGCAATTGACGAATGGATTAAAGCAAAATCTGTTGACCCTTCATCTGCTGATGAAGCAAACCGCCTGATCGGCAGATACTCAGGCTTTATGCCAACTAAATCTGAACTTGCTGTTCGTGGCATTGCTGAAGGAAGCAGCTTTACTGTACCTTGCTGGATTCAACAGTCTACTGTTGCCCGGGGTATATAATTTTTAATGATTAAACATCTTTATAATCTAAGAGGGATGGGAATTTATCCCACTCCTCTTTTATTTTATATTCCAATGAAAAAAATCATCCTAAGCATCCTGCTCCTGCACTCTTTCCTTTATACAGTGGCACAAACGCTCATCTATGATGAAAATTTCAACGACAATCGTAATAAATGGATAGAGGCAAGCAATGAAAGTCTTTCTGCCTTGATTGCAGATGGCTGTTATAAAATAGAGCACAAATTGGGCAGAAAAAGCTGGAACTTTTGGAATAAAGTAAGTTACTTTTCAAACAATAAAGATTTTAGTATAGAAACTAAGCTTAGGCTAACCGATGGTCTTGATGATTGTTCATTTTCTCTTATATTTGGAGTTCGTGATGCTTTTAATCAACACGGAATATCACTGAATGGTCGGGGTGCTTACAAAATAGAGAGTTGGATTGACAGCCAGTATGTAACAATAAAACCTTGGACCAAACATCCGGCCGTGAAACTCAAAGGATTTGATAATACGTTACGTATTGATACAAAAGGCAATTCCATTTACTATTACATTAATGATAGTTTGGTTCACAATGGCTTAAAACCGCTGCTTTTTGGCCCAAATATCGGCTTTAATTTAGAAAGACAAACAAAGGTATCGGTAGATTATCTAAAACTCCGTCAGGACCTGAAGTTAAATCTTGTAGCTGATCCGGTTCAGGGACGTTTAAAGGAAAATCTGGGACCTGGAATAAACAGCCCGGCAAATGACATTATGCCGGTCATAAGTGCCGATGGAAAAACCATTTATTTAGTTCGCAAAAAATATGATAAAAATATAGGAAAGTATTTAAAGGACGATGTCTGGGTCTCAACCCTGGGAGATGACGGCAAATGGAAAGAAGCACTGAATCTTGGTGCGCCCATTAACAATGACGATCATAATTTGGTTGTCTACTCTTCGCCGGATGGACAAACGCTGATTGTTGGCAATAGATATAGAGCCGATGGCAGTATTTCCGGAAAAGGAATTTCCATTTCCCGAAAAAAGGGAAATTCATGGTCAGTACCGGAACCTATAGAGGTTGAAAATTATACTAATAATGAAAAACAGGTAGCTATTTCATTTTCATCTAACAGAAAAGTAATGTTACTATCAGTTGCCGGTAAAAATTGTTATGGTCATAAGGATATTTATGTCAGTTTTCAGATAGATGACAATCATTACAGTGAACCTATGAATCTCGGCACAACTATAAATACCTATATGGATGAAACTACTCCATTTTTGGCGGCTGATGGCAAAACACTATATTTCTCTTCAGAAGGCCATGTGGGTTATGGCAGTGCTGATATTTTTGTTAGCCGCCGACTTGATGAAAGTTGGACAAAATGGTCTGAACCGCAAAATCTCGGCCCTGAAATAAATACAGACAGATGGGATGCATACTATAATATTCCTGCTTCGGGAGAAAAAGCCTACATGGTGACAAGTGATCAAAAATTGGCAAATACAGAAATTATTTCTATTGATATTCCTAAAGATGCCCGCCCCGAACCGGTAAATATCCTTAGCGGAAAGGTATTTCATGCAATTAGCAAAACTCCTTTGCAGGCTGAGGTAAGTTTTTACAACAGTCCAAATCATAATGAGGCAGGTCTATCCAACTCGGATGCTGTTAGCGGAAGCTATAAAATCGTACTGCCCTTGGGCAAGATCTATGAATCTCAGGCCTTGAAAAAAGGTTTTTATGCCGGCTCACAAGTGATCGACCTTAGAAAATCTAAAATTTATACAGAACAAAATCTGGATATTTTTCTATATCCTTTGGAGAAGGGTATTACAATTCCAATAGAAAGAATGAGCTTCGACAGCAAGGCTCAAGCAACTGATGAGGCTAAGTTTGAGGCTGACAGACTGATCAATCTGTTGGAACAGTATCCCGATATGAAAATTCAGCTGCAGCTTAGCAGTAAAAGTGTAGATCAGGCGAAAAAACAAGCAGACAATCTGAAGTCAATTATGACAGGTGCAGGCATAAAAGCTGACAGACTAAGTGTCTCCACTAAATCATCAAAAGAATCTTTTGCCTTCAAGATTATTTCGATACACAATCAGGATATCACAACAGTTCTTCCTAAAGAATTCAACAGCAAAATAGATATAAAAACAATTAAGGCTGGGAATAGCTTCCGCATTGATAATCTCTACTTTTTGGCAGATTCCAGTTCCTTTACGCCAAATTCTATTCGATCTTTGGATGAGTTGGCTTCATTCTTACAGAAAAATCCAAAAATTCAGGTAGAAATTGGCGGACATACCAATGGCCTGCCCGCTCATGCCTATTGCGATCGTCTTTCTGCAGAAAGAGCCCAACTTGTGGCAAAGTACCTCATCTCAAAAGGTGTGGGAATGCAGCAGATCAGCTCAAAGGGTTACGGCAAGCGCTCAGCGCTCTCCGATAACAGTACGGAATTGGGAAGGAGGCTGAATCAGCGGGTGGAGGTGAAGGTATTGAAGGTGGATTGAGGGCTTTAAGATTTTCAAAATACTATAATGTCATTTGTAATAATCGTTCGTTTTTTTACTTATGCTAATAAAAAGTGTCCCAAATATTTCTTATAATTTTTCCAAAAAATAGACAAATTAAAACATTGAGCCATGTTAAACAGAATTGTATTATGAATTAGTTTTTTAGTTGTTTTGGTCTTTGGCGTATATCTATTTCAGCTTAATTTTTCAATTCAAAAGAAAACTTATAAAAGCTGTTTCTTAAGTAATTAATAAGAATATTGAAGATTTTGAGCATTTTCTTTCTGCCGATCACAAAATAGATGGCATTAAATTTTCGGAAATTGAAAATTGGAATCTTGTGAAAGACCTGAAAAAATTAAGTGATTTTTCAATTTTGGACTTAAGTTCTGGAAAACATAATTCACATATTGCGTTATCAAGACTCGTACAAATAAGACGTTCAATGTACCATTATATTATATACAATCTTGGCTGCAAATGCTTTTACAGATGGCCATTCCCACAAAATATACCGGA
>JBIKQC010000261.1:0-6974 GCA_044349855.1 Saprospira sp. | reverse complement strand
ATTGTTTTTTGACCTACGGCAATGACAGAATTTCCAACCTGATTGAATACGATTTTATCTGCAATTTTGAAAATAGGCACCAGTTTATTGTAGGTTTCAATTGGTCCTTTTGGCAGAATTTTTCTTCCCAATATCTTTCCGTACCAAAACCAGCCAAACATGGCAGCCAGGTTAAAATACTGACGGTGTATGATTTTAAATTCCTGATTTTTAAAAAGTTTACTGAGGGATTTGCGCGTGTATCTGCGGTAGTGACCCAACTCCTCGTCAAATTTATTGTAAAGCCAATTGTAAGCAGGCACCAAGATAATGAGATTCCCATTTTTTTGCAGCAACTTCCAACAGTTTTCTATAGCTTTTGCATCATCTTCTATATGTTCCACAACATTCAGGGCATAGATGGTTTTATATTTGCCAAAATGCGCTGAAAATTTAGTGTCAAAATCGGGGTCGACCAAATCCATATGTTCTATGCCCAACAGAAATTGGTTCCTGTCAAATTTTTTATGAAGCAGCTGACAATATTCTTCACGAAGATCACTCAGACAAATGTCCATTCCATTCTGTAAAAAATACTGAGAAATATTCCCAATACCGCTGCCTATTTCCAAAACCGGTCCCTGACAAAATGGCTTTATTGTACTGTACATCCACTCATTGAGCCTTTCCGCCTCGGAAAGCGTTTCCAGTGTTTCATGACCTACCGGATCACCTGATTTGACGGGCTGTATATGCTCCATTTTTAAACATATTTCTTTTTGATGTAAACAGATTGTATTTCAATATGCAGTAAATTGCTCTAAATCCGTCTTTCCAATTTATTTTCTTTCCTTCAGCATAAGTACGTCCATAATAAGAAATCCCTACTTCGTAAATTCTGACCTCCGGAATCCGGGCCACTTTGGCTGTCACCTCCGGTTCGAAACCGAAGCGTTTTTCTTTCAATTTAACCTGCTGAATCATGTCGGTACGAAACATCTTGTAACAGGTCTCCATATCCGTAAGGTTGACATTTGAAAAAGCATTGGATAAAAATGTCAATATTTTATTGCCTAGGCTGTGCCAAAAAAACAATCTGCGGTGCGGATTACCACCCATAAATCGAGAACCGTACACAATATCGGCAAAGCCGGAAAGCACAGGTTTGAGCAAAAGATTGTATTCCTCAGGATCATACTCAAGGTCGGCATCCTGAATGATCAAAAAATCACCGCCTGCATGTTCAATACCTGTATGCAATGCTGCACCTTTACCCTTATTTAGCTCATGTTTCAAATATTTTATGGGCAATAACGGATTCTGCTGAATATAAGCTACTATTGCTTCTTCTGTATTGTCTTTTGAACAGTCATTTACAATAATTACTTCCTTTTCAATATTATAGGGCAATTCCACATCTCTAACCTTATCCAAAATACGGTGAATTGTTTTCCCTTCGTTGTATGCGGGTATTACGATGGATAATTTTCCTATAATGGGGTGTTTTTCCATTAGAATCTGTTTTTGTATAACTCAACTCAACTCATTTTGCTATTGAAATAGCTATAATTAAATCAGGTTGTTAGATGTCGAATGCCAATATGGTTCCTTACTACAAAAGTATTCAAAAATAGTAAAAAAAATGCAATCTCTGATTTATTTAAGCAACATAGCTTATAGAGTTCCTGTTTCAACTGAAAGATGCTTATTTTAGGGCCTAATTTGAAGTGTTATGAAAAATATAAACAGGCAGACTGATGCTATTTTGGATTATGAAACTGTGAAGGCCAAAATTCTGAACTATTCAAATGCAGATGCACTTGAAATAACGTCACGTTTGGAGCTTCAAAGTCTCCCTTCAGAAATTGGGCAGATGAAAAACCTGAATCGATTGGTTATATATAATTGTCCTGAAATTGAAGAAATTCCGGAGGAATTATCCAATGTTTCTGAGCTTCGTTCCTTTTTCTTTGTCTATTGCCGATCAAAAAGATTGCCTCAAAATCTTGGACTGCTTAAAAATTTAAGAAAACTAAGCCTTAAAGGTAATAATTTTAATAATAAAACTGATTGGGCTGAAATGGCCCAACTTCAACTTCTGGAATCTTTGGAGTTAAGCTACAGTTTAAAAAATTACAAAGCTGAACTTCCTGGTGAAATTTTCAATCTGACAGAACTGAAGTTTCTGTATTTGGATAATAATTTGCTAAAAAAGCTGCCAAGTGATATTGCCAAGCTAAAATCGCTGTTAATGCTTGACTTAGGGCATAATTACTTTACTGAATTTCCGGAAATTCTCCTTTTGCTTCCGCATTTGGAAACGCTCAGCATAAATGCAGCTGCTATCAACTGTATGCCTGAGGAACTTTTTGACATGCCGGCACTTAAAGAATTAATTATTACAGGTCGTGATCCCAAACGCCTGCCTTATGTAACAGCTTTCGAAAAATTTTTCCGAATATCCAAACAAAGAAATTTCGAACACAAGTACAATGCTTTTGTCATAGACCTTATTAAATATCCAAATCAGATTTGTGAATTGGATGAAAAGGAGTTGGTCTCACTGTTGGATTGCGGATTGGATATTACTGTACAAAATGCCCTGACAGAATTAAAGAAAAGATTTGCGCCTTTTTTTGAATTAAATCCGCTCAAATCAGGCGGTAGAATTGTAATGAAAGGCAAAACCAAAGATGCAAAAAACCGAATTAAGGAATTGCTCAAATCTAATGACATTGAGACTTCTGTAAAAATAACAGCCTCAACAACACATCTGGTCCTAGGCCCCGACGCGGCAATTAATCAAAAGGATTTAGCCGAATTCCCCAAGCTCTGTATTATCACAGAGGAAATGCTGCTAAATGCCCTTCAACAGAAGGAAATTCCGTTTTTATTAAGCGAGAGGGAATCGAAGAATGATAATCTGCTGCAGATAAGAAACCTTTTGGAAAGTGGGCATGATGCCAATTTGTTTTTAGCTTTTGAGCTTTTGAGATCCGGTGGAATTCCAACAACGCTGCTCACTGATTTATTGATCGTTTATAAAGAAACTGAAAACCCAAAAGTCAGAAAAGAAGTAATAGTTTTAATCCATAAGACCGGTTATTACGATTTTGCGGAACAGGTTAAAAAAAGACTTTCTTTGTTCGGGCTCAGTCGGGAAAAAACACTATGCTCAAATCTGCTGCAGTACAGCCAATTTGAATTTATTGATATAGAAAAGCTGTTGCAGTGCATTTTCAAAAAAACAGGCAAGGGAATTGTTTTTGCTTTATTATACCTGAAAGGACAGACCAAAGCTTCTTTTTTTGCTAAAATCATTAAAGATGGTTTCCTAAATTTATCCAATCTGGAATTGGAAATACTTCCTGATGATATGGAAGAATTAGGCGACCTTATCAAAGAGCTCGACATCAGTCTCAATCAGCTAGCAGAATTTCCAACTTTTATATTACAGGATTTACCCAAATTAACCGTACTTGCTTTTGAAGGCAATCCGCTCATCAAAAGCTTTCCAATTGCAGCATTTGCCAAGAGTAAAAGTTTGAAAACACTTATTGCAGGTGATGTATTTTATTATTCTTTAAGCAAGTCGGATATTAATTTGTTAAAATCTGCAGGGATAGAATTTATTATGAAAGTTTTTGGTGATGAACCTCAAAAAATGTTCTAAACACCCAATATTTTTCGCAGCGTACTGTAAAACAGCACTAATCCGAATACCCCAAAAACTGATATTTTAATGGCAATGATTCCCCAATTCAGTCCAATGCTCTGCCAACCCAAAATATAAAAACCTATTGTAATGAATATCAACGGCGCTGTTGTCAGCATAATTTTACCCAAAGGCAAAGCTGGAATCTTCAACCAATAATCACTGACAAGCCAAGCCAAAAGGGCCATGATAACATAAGAAAACAAGGTTGTATATGCAGCTGCCTGATAGCCGTAGGTAGGTACAAATTGTATATTCAGGAACATATTCAGCGCAGCAGCTGTAAGGAGTATAACGGTCAGATAAATATTTTGTTTTTTGTAATTGAATACCCTGTTATAATTCCAGGCAATCCCATTGAAAATGTATGCCCCTACAATAATTGGAACAATATTCATAGCTTCCCGGAAGGATTCTTTTGCTGCAAGCAGGGTCCCCAAATCGACAGAAAACAATATCAGGAAAAGCCCCGCAAGAATCGTCAGTTTATGCATACTGAATACCTGAGTAGAAACTTTTTTATACTCTTTTGCATCCATCCATTCGGTATATTGTACAACTGATGCATTTTGCAATGCAACCAGGAGCCCATACATCAGCATACCAATCTTGAATGCAAAACTATACAAACCTGCCTTTTCGTGACCTAATTCAGAATTGATATACCATTGATCGAAAGAGGTAAGCAGATGTCCGCCCAGCGCATAGGGAACCAAGGGCAAAGAATAGGAAATAGCGTATCTAAAGTGCGCCCAGCGCATTCTTTTAAAGTCGAAATAGGGCCATAGTAAATAGATAAAAACTACCATTGCCAAAGCATTAACGATAAACTCGCCTATGATTTTGCCCATATATCCTTCCTGCCCTATAGTCATCAGATACCAAATTCCAAAAACGGCGGCGCCAAATTTTCCATATTGCACCAAAACCTGTGCAATAACCATGTTCTTACTCTTCTTCTCAATAATTTTAATATAGCCATAGGCAAGCCAGAAAATATTGGTATAGGTAAACAGCAGTAACCATGAAATTAATTTTGGACTCAGGTTTAACAGTTCACTTATCGGTTCCCTGTAGATATAAATTACCAGTCCTGAAACTGTAAAAAAAATAGTAATTGCAGTTATAATTGTAGCCATGAACCCCTTCTTATCAGCATCGGGTTCCAAAAAATACCTTGATATTGCCCATTCCAAATTGAGGGAAAGCAATACCGAGGCCATAGCCGAATAAGTGAGGTACACATTGGCAATACCGTATTCTTCAGTTGTCAGAAAAAATGTGAGTACCGGCAGAGATACAATACCCAATCCTTGTACCATAATTGTACCCAAGAAATAAACACTTGCGTGTTTAAAACTGTCGAAAAAGGAAAAACTGCTTAGTTTACCTGCTATATTTAATTTTTTAAATGACATCTATTTCCAGTTTACCTTGCACAGCTTTAGATTCAGGCGCTGTAATTTCTTTCAGAATCTCATTTAGAAATTTTCGTGATGCTTCGTCCATTTTTTCCATGATCTCAACAGAAATTTCTGTCTGCTGCAGAATTTCGAAAAGGCAGTTTATCCTTGCCTCTGTTGTATAAAACTTATTTATAACAATAACATTCTGGCTTTTCACCAGACAGTATCCCGACTGAAACTGTCCTTTTTCATATCTGACTTTATATTGCAGCTGCTTGAATAGCTCTTCGGTCTTCTTTAAAGTTGTTTCGTTTAATTTCAGCATAACTTTCCTGTTTGGATTTTCACGTACAAAGATAGTACTAATCCTTTAAAAAACAAAAACGGTCCGCAAGTCTAGCCTGCAAACCGTTTTTGTTTTATGAACTCAGTTGAGTTTAGTTTTTGATAATTTTTGCGCTGTGAACTACGCCAGTTCCGAGATGTGTTACCCGTACCAGATAATTGCCCGGCACCAAAGTACTCATGTCTGTGCGTAGGTTGTTGATACCTACAGCTGATTTCAATGTTTTTGTGTTGAGCGCACGTCCCAAAACATCTAGCACTTCAATCTGTATATCTTCGGCATTCTCGGTACTAAACTGGTAGAACACCTCATCCTTGGCAGGATTTGGATAGAAACTGTATCCATTGCCATCAGATTCAATGTTCAATACCAATACATCTGACAATTCAGATGACTGATCTCTGTTTACCAGACGCAACCTGTAGTAGTTTTGACCTGCAAAAGGATTCAAATCATCGAAATGGTAGGTGCTTGTTTCTTCACTATTTCCGGCAGCAGCTACAAGACCGATAGTTTCGAAGTTTGCACCGTCTTTGCTGCGCTGTACTTCAAATTTGTCAGTATTCTCTTCAGAGCCGGTAGCCCATTCCAATTTGTTGATGCGACCTTGAGTTATCCCTGTAAAGTATTGCCATTCAACAGAAAGCAGAGCAGTAGGAATAAGGATTACAGAACCTGTACCTCCTGAGAAGTTTGTAATACCGGTCATTGTTGACCAGTTAATACCATTTGTTGTTGTTCCTGTACCTGCGCTCGTCAGCATAAGGAATGTAGCATCATCATCAAAATCAGGTGCAGAATATGGGGTACCCTGATTTTTAAACCAAAACCATCCCTGAGCACCCGTATTATACTTGTAATTGTAACTGCAGGCAGGATATGCAGCAATCCAGGCAATTGCAGCATTGATAACATTGGTTCGTTCAGCAGGAATAAAGTAATAACGTACATCATAAAAACCACTGAGTGTGCCGGTATGTTGAATATTCCAGTTTCTTTCCAATTCAAACTGAACTTCACCTGTACATGTTGCTGTGTTTCCCGGATCCAAATAATAAGCATTATTATCTCTGATCGTTGCTGTCACAGTACCTGCTGTTCCAAGATTACCCTTAACAGAAAGGATAATCTCATCTCCTATATAGAAATGATGCCAACCGTCATTATCTGTACAATAAGTATTTGAAGTAGCTCCATTTGCAGCGTAAATGTAGTTTTTGGTATTAATTGTTGCCGATGTTTCAACAGCATTACAGGTTCCTGCACGTCGCGCATATACGGTTGTTACCCCTGAAGGAGCAATTATAATACTTCCTCCGGTACCCAAAAGTGTGCCGCCGCCATTCGCAGCTGTGTACCAATTTAGTACAGCACCTGTTCCTAAAGTACCACCTGTTGCACTTATTGTAACATTTGTATTGGGACATACAACACCAACCGCACCAATACTTGGTGCTGATGATTCAACCAGCGCTGTAATTGTGCTTGAAGAAGTTGAAGTACAGCCATTTCCGTCTGTAATGGTCAC
>JBIKQC010000260.1:0-7044 GCA_044349855.1 Saprospira sp. | reverse complement strand
CTTTTCTGCTTTGAAAATTCGGATAAAGATAGGATCTCCTAATGTAAAACCCTTGTCTTTCAATGTTTTTTCCATAGACTTACACTGTTTTTTTAGGACTGCTTCCGATCTTTCAGAACTTGGAACCTGACAGTTGCAAAAGCTGTATAAAATAAGACAGCTAAATAATAGTAGCTTTGTTTTCATTGTTCGTTTTTAATCTTAATTTATGAAAGCTGCTTAGTTTAAATCGCTATTTAGGGTGAATAACTGACAAAAAACATCAGAACAGGGCATTATTTAAATTAGAAGCTTTAAAATAGCACAATTGATTAACATTATTATTAAAACTTTTAGCTTAGGTCTTTCGCCATTCGCGGCTTAATCCCTACTTTTGTTAAATATGCTTTGTTTTTAACATCCAAAACTTTGCCGAAGATGCGAATATTGCTCATTACCCTCACAATATTATCTGTTGTTTTTAACAGCAGTTTTGCTCAAAATCCTAATTTGCCCTGTGGAACTGCCCCAGGCCGTTCTGCCTGGTTAAAAGATTATCAGCAGGATCCTTCAAGATTCAGCGAACTGCTTGATTCGAGAAACGGCGGTATTATGTATCTGCCGCTTACCATACATATTGTCGGAAGAACCGATAGCGTTGGAGCAGTTGGTTATGATGCTGTACTTAAATCATTTTGTCAGCTCAATGAAGATTTTAGTGCCACGGGCATTCAATTTTTTATTGAGGGGTCTATTCGCTATATCTACGAAACTGAATTTTATAGTCATGATTCAGTAAAAGCTGGCGGAATAAGAATGCTGCAATACAATGTTGCCAATACCATTAATGTTTATTTCGTCGGAGATCCTGCCGGAAATTGTGGTTACAATCTGCCATATGCCGGCATCGCAATGGGCAATGGCTGTATCTTCGGACATACATTTGCGCATGAAATGGGGCATTGTCTAAGTATGCCGCATACCTTTCTGGGATGGGAGGGAGGTTACAGCTGGAATGGCAACCCGGTTCAGTCTTTCAACAGTCCCGCACCTGAAATAGTAACTATCAACTATACCGATTTTAAAGATACCATTTACCTGAATGATACCCTAATCATTGATACCGTTTTTGTAGAAAATGTAGCAAGAGCAGGCGCTACAGCCAATTGCAGCTTTGCAGCTGATGGTTTCTGCGATACACCTTCAGATTATCTGGCCTTTCGTTGGCTCTGTTCCAATACAAACAGTATTAGCGGACAACAGCAGTTGGATCCCGATTCTATTTCCTTCAGAAGTGACGGTTGGTATATCATGTCTTATGCTTACGATGAATGTCAGGTAGGCTTTTCACAGGAACAGATTGATGCCATGAAAGCATTTGTGCTGACTGAAAAACCAAATTGGCTTTATAATCAGTCCCCAATGAATGATTCTGTAGGTCTGCTTACAAAGCTCACCCCTTTGGATGCGGCAATTATCTCAGATCAGAATCCGCGTTTTGAGTGGAATGCAACAACTGGTGCCACACATTATTTTCTTGAAATCTACAAAGAACCTTATGCAGGAAATCAGATTTTGGAAAGAGTTCTTTTGACAGATACTTTCTATCAGACAAACCGTGTATTTCCACCCAGACCGGCTATTTTTCCTTACGCCTGGAGAGTTTATCCGTTCAACTATGGGAACACCTGTGCCGGTTATTCACCTGTTACCTATTTCAATACTGTCCTCAGTGCTGCTGTTGAACAAGTGCCGGAACTCATATTAAATTGGGATATTTACCCCAATTATACCAGTGCAGGAAATTCTTTCAAAATTAGAATATCCGATATTCTGCCACAGCAGGCAACTTTAAAAATTTACAGTTCTACCGGTCAAATTATCTGGTTAGAACATCTATCATTGGATAGCGTTCAGGAACTTGAATTTTCCGTTCCTGCTATTTGGGCTTCCGGACTTTATTTTGTGGAATTGGGTACCGAAAATGGGCTCAGATCGGTCAAGAAATTGATTCTAAAATAAAATTGAAATTTTCTTATTAAAATACCCATCAATAAACCCTTTGAAGTCGTTTATCTGTTAGTTTCAGCCAATCTGTCTATGTCATTAAGATACAAACTGCTTTTTTTTGCAATAATAATTTTCTGTTTCGGTGAAAAGGCACTGAGTCAGGAAACTGCCCGTGTTGTCGGTACCGTTTCAGATTCCGTTTCCGGAGAAGTACAGGCGTTCGTATCTGTTGTCGTAGTTGTTGACAATCAGCAGCGCAGTGTTGTCAAAACAGATGAACAGGGCAGGTACGACATTTCAGTACCGGCCGATATGAAATTCGATCTGGTCTTTATGGCCACAGGCTTTCCCTCAAGAACGGTTAAAGACATGAGGCTCAAACCCAATGATGTCATTCGTTTGAACATCCTGTTGAGTGATTTGATGACCGTTGAAGTGCTTATTACTACTTTTGAAGAAAAAGAAGCTGATGCGCTGAGAATAAAAGGGGATGATATTAAAAATCTGCCGACAACAACTATGAATCTGGAGTCGATGCTGCAGTTTATGGCAGTTGGCGTTACTGCCGGCCCAGGTGGGGAATTGACCTCTCAGTACTCTGTACGTGGCGGCAATTACGATGAAAATTTGGTTTATGTAAACGGTTTTGAAATTTACAGGCCCTTGCTCATCCGCAGCGGACAGCAGGAGGGACTCACCTTCCCAAATCCGGACATGCTCGATGCTTTGTCATTTTCCTCCGGAGCTTTTAAGGCACAATACGGTGATAAAATGTCCTCAGTGTTGGATGTCCGTTATCGCAGACCGACCGAGCGTTTCGAAGGCCGAGTCACAGGAAGTCTTTTGGGCGCCTCAGTTTATTTGGGTGGAGCTAAATATTTGAAAAACAGTAACAGCCGTCGTTTTACATATACCTTAGGCGCACGTTACAAAACAACAAAATACATTCTGAACAGTTTGGACATAAAAGGAGAGTATGTGCCTAATTTTGTGGATGTTCAAGGCGATTTTATTTATGACCTCAGCAGTCGCTGGCAGGTAGAACTGATTGGCGGTTATAACTCTGCCCAATTTACCTTGGTACCCTTGTCAAGTGCCACTACCACCGGACTTTTCAATCAGGCAATACGTTTAAGCTCACTTTTTGAAGGAAAGGAAATTTCAGACTTCAATACCAATTTCGTAGGAACCTCAGCCACTTATGCTCAACCGGTTCAGAAAATTGAGTTGGAAGATAAAAAAATAAGCATCCAAAATTCCGTCAGACACCGATTTATGCTCTCAGCCTATCAGAGCCGGGAAAATGAACGCATCGATATTCAGAATTTCTATCGTTTGGAAGAGGTGGAAACCGGACTCGGTGAAGACAATTTCGGAGAAGTTGTCGGAACCTTGGCCTATGGAGAAACTCATCAGTTTGCACGCAATTATCTGCGATCAAATGTACTGCAGGCTCAGTATGTCGGTGCGTTAAATCATGAGCGCAGCAATACGCCAAAAGGTTTCGATAACAACCACCTATTGCAATGGGGTGCCACATATAAATATGAATATATTTATGACAGACTGAAAGAATGGACAAGATTTGATTCCTTGGGCTTTACGCTGCCTTTTGATACAACCATGCTGGTCATCAATGATTATCTCAATACTGATACTATTTTGGGTTCTCATCGTTTGGCGGGATTTGTACAAAATACCTGGGAATTTAAAAACGAAGCCCATTTTCTACGCCTTACCGCCGGGGTCAGAGCACAGTATTGGACCATTAATAAAGAATTGGTTATTTCTCCGAGGGTGCAGATTTATTACACCCCTATGCGTTTTCACAATTTACTGTCGGATACCACAAAAAAAACGAAAGATCTTACCTTTAAACTCGCTTGCGGCGCCTATCATCAGCCGCCTTTTTATCGTGAGTTGAGAGATTTTAGGGGGAATATCAATTCCGGAGTTTTGGCACAGAAATCAATACATGCTTTGGGCGGTGTTGTTTGGGATTTTATGATGTTCAAGCGTCGATTCAAATTTATTTCTGAAGCTTATTACAAACATCAGTGGGATCTCATTCCTTACGATGTTGAAAATGTACGTGTTCGCTACTATGGTGATAATATGGCCAAAGGCTATGTCGGTGGTATCGACTTTCGTCTGAATGGGGAATTGGTTCCCGGTATGGAATCATGGGTAAATCTGTCCTTCCTGCGTGCCCGCGAAAGTTTTGATTCAGTGCAGCATAAAATCTATCGTTTGGTGGGTACCCAAATTGATACGATATTGACACCCGATGTGCCCAAACCGACGGATCAGCTCTTTATTTTCTCTATGTATTTTCAGGATTATTTCCCTGGTGCTGAGTGGTTTCAGGTGAATCTGGCCCTGACAGTAGGAGCGGGGATGCCTTTCGGAATTCCGCGAGATAACGTTGTTGCAAGAAATCTCTATCGCTATCCGGCTTATCACCGTATCGACTGCGGTTTCAGCTTTGGTCTTTGGAATCGCGACAAATATGTAAAAAAACACTTTGCTGATGAGAACAAAGTTTCCATGCCGGAAGCCTATGATGAGTACCGCAAGAAAAAACATGCCATGAAGTATTTGAGAAATGTATGGCTCAGCGCCGAGGTGTTCAACCTCATGGCAGTGGCCAATGTGGCTTCCAATACCTGGATCAAAGATTTTACGAATACTAGTTATGCCATTCCCAATTATTTGACTTCGCGCCGTATAAATGTTAGACTAAGGGTGGAGTTTTAATCTTTATACAATAACAATTCCAACAAACTGATAACCCCGAAGGGGTGATATTCTCAATTTTCAATTCTCAATAATAAAAAAGTATGACTTTGAATATGTCATCTATACATAAACTAATTTTATCCTTTCTGTTTGTATTAACTGCGCTGCCGATATTTGCTCAACGCGAACTATTTGACAAGGCAGATGCCTATTTTAGTGCCAACATGTACAAAGATGCCATTCTATCTTACGAAAAAGCATTGGCATTGGATCCCGAACAACCAATTGCAATTTCCAGATTGGCAGAGTCATATTATATGACAAATAATCTGATGAAAGCAGAAGAATGGTTTGCGAAAGCCATTACTTACAGTAATATGCACAAGCTGTTGTTTGGATATGCACAAACCTTAAAATCGAACGGAAAAACCGAAGAGGCCAAAAAATGGTTTTTGGAATATGCCAAAACGAATTCGCTGAAAGGCAATCATTTTGCCGCTTCCTGCGATTTTTTGCAGAAATTGCAACTCTCTCAGCCCCTATTCGAAGTCAAAACACAACTTTTTAACTCTAAAAATGCCGATTTTGCACCGGTTATTTATGGCAATGCACTATATTTTGCTTCCTGCCGCTCAGTTGCCGTTGAAAAAGGCGGACAGCTTAGCTGGACTAATGATGCCTTCAATCAGTATTATTCTGCGGACATCAATTTTGAAAATGACAGTCTCAGAAGCTTAAAACCGCTCAGGCAATTTGTGGGTCGTGATATCAATGACGCGCCGATGAGCTATACCAAAGGCGGTGATTGGGTTGCGGTTACTTCCAATAATTTTATGGACGGCATCCGTCACATTGAAGGAAGTGGACTATTGATGGATATTTATTTGTACAAAACAAAAAACTACAATGAATGGGATATCGATTCTGAGCTGTTTTTCCTATACAATGCAGGTGTTAATTCCGAAAAGCCATTTTCTACAGGACATCCCTTTCTTTCTTCCGATGGCAGCACGCTTTATTTTTCTTCCAATCGCCCCGGCGGTTATGGCGGTTACGATATTTATGTTTCCAAAAAAGAAAAGAATGGCTGGTCCGAGCCCAAAAATCTGGGTGTTGCAATTAACAGTCCGGGCAATGAAATGAGCCCCTTTGCCGATGAATTCGGAAGAATGTATTTTGCGTCCGATTGGCATTTTGGATTTGGTGGAATGGACATTTTTGTTTCAGAACGCTTGGATAACGGTATAGACTGGGCTCCCTGTCAAAATTTGGGCAAGCCGGTCAATTCGCCATACGATGACATGTATTTTGTCTTCGACAGCCGAAATCAGCTTGGCTACTTCAGTTCCAACCGACCCGGCGGACAGGGCAATGAGGATATTTATAAAGCTGAAATGCTGCGCCCCCTGCCTCCACGCCCGCGCGACCCCTTGAAAGCCGGTGAAAAACTCAGTGTTAACGATGCTTACAACAGTGCAGGTCTATTTGTTTCCGCATCCAATGAAATAAAAGGATTTTTGGAAATGCTAAAATCTCAATCAAAATTGGTGTTACAGATTTATGTACATACCGATTCCCGCGGATCTGCTCAAAATAACCTGAATTTATCGCAATCTCAAGCAAAAAACACGGCGGATTATCTTATCAGTTCCGGCATATCAGCCGACAGAATCCGTTATCAGGGTTTGGGAGAACAGTATACACTGAATGGTTGTAATGACGGGGTTTCCTGCGGAGAAGAAGACCACCGAAAAAACCGAAGAACCGATTTTGTAATTATCGGTTATCTGAATGAAAATGGAGTTTTTGTTCGTGAATTTGAACCGCAGTTCGGGTCCAATGCCGTAAACAATGCCCAGGCTTCAAATAATTCAGATGCTAATCCAAAAAGAGCAAATCCTAACAATATAACCAAAATGTTGCCCGATGTAAAAACGGCCCCACCTGTAGTTGTCAATACAGATCCGATAGATAATGGCATCCCCAAAAAACCGGAAAAGAAATCGCATTATGCGGTGGGTGATGTGATTGAAGTGGCAAGTATTTTTTATCAGCCAAATGCCGCCAATGTGGACGAAAGATCACCGGGTCTTGTAGGTCTTATTGAAGTGTTAAATTCTCATAAACATGTCATTGTAGAAATTGGTGCGCATACAGATGCAGTAGGAACCACAGAATACAATAAAGACCTTTCTCAGCGCCGTGCCGATGCGCTCAAAGCCTACCTTGTAAAAAAGGGAATTGAGGCCGGTCGTCTGCAAACAAAAGGTTATGGAGAATCTGTTATCAAAAACCGATGTAAGGATGGCGTAAAGT
>JBIKQC010000259.1:0-7062 GCA_044349855.1 Saprospira sp. | reverse complement strand
CACCGTTAATGTCTAAACTAAGAACCTAAAACCATTTATCGTTAAGATATGCAGATACTTCTTTTTCTGATTTTTGGTATTTAATGTTATTTAAATTTGCCTTTCAATTTAGCCTTGTAAAGAAATTTAGTAAAACCATCCAATAGTTCTTCAGAAGGAACATCAATAAATATGAACAAAATATCTGTCTTTTGGATTAAGATATTAACCATAAAGTATAAAAAATTATTGTCATTAGTATAAAAAGCATTGTCCGAGCTTTTAACAGCTGCATTTTGATTTGAATATTCAAAAGTTGAGGGTTATCGTTATCTGTAGAAAAAAGTGCTCGTAAAGTATAAGACACTATTTTTACACTTTATGTCAGTTTTGAACTGTTGTTATATATCTGCGATTTCTTCAATGACATTTATGCAAAGTGCAATTTCGTCAAGATATCCTTGAAGTATTTCCTGTTGGTCATCTATCAGACTTTTACGCATATTGACCTTAAAAAGATTCTTAGTTGTTGGAATTGCGACATATACTTTGTTGTAAACAAAGGCTAAACTCGGGCGGATTTTCCATTTGGTATAAATTTCCAGAATAGACTGCAATAAACTTGGGGTGAGCAATTTTTTGGATTCAATCTCTTCTGTACTGTAAACCACAAAGTCTTTTTCAAATTCAGGATGATCTTCCAAGTAAATCATAGCCCCTTTTTGGAACATGGAGCCCAGATTTTTTTGAATAAATTTTCCAAAACTGCCTAACATTTTTTCTGCTGAATCAGGAAGCACGTAGGTTTCTCCGTAAGCATTTTTGGGAAGTTCCATTATAATAAAAATACCCTTGAAAATGCTATGTGTAGACGTTTTTGTTGTCGTTTTACCGTTGCTGTAGCTTGTAGATTTTGTTGTTTTTTGTACTGTCAGTTCTGACATTTTAAATGAGGTACCACTTATTGTGCCGGCGAAATAATCTTCCCCTTTGTAAACATTAGCATTGTTGCTGAATAGCTGTGAAGTATTGAACTCACTTTGATTTATAAACTGATCATGTCCATAACTTATGCCCGGGATAATACTTTCCACCATTTGTTTCAGAACTGTTGATTTGAATTTTTCTTTGAACTCGCGGGCGTGATTGGCTGCAGTGTATGCATAAACTGCAATTGCACACAACATGAGTATTCCGCCAACAATAATCAGAATAATATTCATGCTTGTTAAACCAATCAACAGCAAGAGCGCACCTGCTCCTACAGTGATCGATGTGTAAATAACGCCCTTATTGAAAGCGCTTAATTTTTCTTTTCTGAATTCTTCCGTCTGTCTAAGTACAGAAGAGAGTTCCTGACGTATTTCGGATAAATTTTTCATAATAATTTGGGGGAAACTTGAATGGAGTTATTTACAATTTTTCAATACTTGGTTTACTTCCTCCAAAGTAATAAATTTATGCTTATTGCCCCAAGCATTTTGCACATAATTTATAATGTTTGTGATTTCTGTATTGGAAAGACGTTCGTTTGGGGGCATTACATTTTCAAATTCCTTTCCGTTTACCAGAATTTTTCCTTCCAAACCTTTTCTTATCCAACAGGCCACTTCAACAGCATTGTTTTGTAACATGTCGGCAGCCGCAAGAGGAGGAATAAGCGATTCTAACCCTTCTCCTTGTTTTCCATGACAGGAAGCACAATGTAATTCATACAGCTGTTTTCCTTCCGGATAGTTTGTTTTTTCTGAACAGGCGTATAAAGTTGATAAGCAGAAAAAGACGAAGAAGAAACGCTCAATGTATATTTTTTTCATAAATATTTACTGCTTTTCGTTCAGCAAAACAGCAATATCTTTGATCAGCTGATCAACTTTTTTGGGATCTGTGCCGTCGTAAAAACCTCTAATATGTCTATTTCTGTCGATAAGGGCAATGTAACCGCTATGATCGAATCCGCCCGGTGAATTTGGATCTTCCTGAGCAGAAAGCAGATATTCTGCAGCTGTTTTAGTCAGACTTTTATAATTACCGGTAAGCAAATGCCAATTACCCGGTTCAATGTTAAGCTTATTGGCATACCAGGCTAGTCTGCCAACTGTATCACGTTTAGGGTCAATTGTATAAGAAAGCATCATGAAATTTTCTTTCTTTTTATATTTGGAATGCACTCTTTTCATCTGTGCTTTTACTGTAGGGCAGATAGTAGGGCAGGAGGTGAAGAAAAAGTCAGCTACATAGACCTTTCCATCAACATTTTTCTCAGTAATATTTTTACCTTCCTGATCGCGGTAACTGAAATTGCCTACTTTATGAAAAATAGTATCAATCATTTTTTTACCGTCAACAGTTTTTTCAACCAACTGTCTTTCTCCCAAAATAGGCAGTTTTTTACCCGAATTTCCGTTGCAGGATAATAGGGCTATGGTTGTACCAACAAAAAGAATATATTTTTGCATTGTTCCAGATTATTTTTTGATAAAAACTTCAGCATTGCCAATACTTTCAAGCATGACTTTTGCCACACGGTCTATTTTTACTTCTTCCGATTTTAAATACTCAAGTAATTCTTTTTCATTATTTTTTTTGTAAAAATCGGCACTCGTTAATGTACTTTTAAATTCTCCCATCCAATCGAACATAGCATCATGTGCAGATTGCAATGCCGTAAGGAGTTCAAGTGTTTTTTCTTTTTTTTCTTTTGATCCCTTGTCTTCGCCCATATTTTCCAGATCAGAACGCAATAGGGTTGATAACTTGGAAATATCAGATATTTTAGGCATCACTTCATCGTGTTTTGCCACAACAAGTTTGTAAAGGGATTCAACAGCAGGACTGAGATTCAGTTCCTTCCCCACTGTTTTTGACTTTTCTGCACAGGAACAGAGTGCCGTAGTAAATATTAAAAACAATAGTGCTCTGTACATAATAGGTTCGTATTTTTTTATTTTAACAGTAAAGTATCTTAAAAATTTTTTAGTTCGGTCCTTGTCCTTACTTTTACATCACAAAGTTCGCTAAGAATTTATCAAATCGCAAGTAAAAAGAATAAAAAAACCATATTCTATTCAGTCTATGCAAAGAAGAATAAAAAAAGTAATCGAATCCCGTACAATTATGTCCGAGATGATAATGCCCAATGATACAAATCCTATCCATAATCTGATGGGTGGAAATCTGATGAGATGGATGGATATTGCTGCGGGAATCTGTGCCGGGAAACATTGTGAAAAGTACGTAGTAACAGTATCTGTAGATTCCGTTTCTTTCCAGAAGCCAATTCCGCTGGGCGATGTAATTACGATTGAATGTTCAGTCACCAGGGCTTTTTCAACCTCTGTTGAAGTCTTTGTAGAAGTTTTTTCTTCAGATATCAAAGGCGGAAACAGCCGCCGCTGCAATGATGCTTATTTTACTTTTGTGGCAGTAGAGGATGACACTAAGCGTCCCTGCGATGTTCCTGAGGTTTTGCCGCTCACAGCTGAAGAAGAAAAAAGATTTGAAGAAGCACTGCTTCGCCGTCAAATGCGTCTTTTGCAAGCCGGCAGAATAAAACCGGATGAGGCACTTGAGCTGAGAGATTGGTTTTTTAAGAAAAATAATTAACAGAAAAGGCAGATAGTCGATTGATTATCTGCCTTTTATATTTTAATATATGGGTTTTGTTGTTTTGTCCATGTATGCAATTTATCGATACAGACCGATTTAAGTTTTTAAATGTTATTAAAGCAGGTTTAATAAAAGTGATTTGATCGACTATCAATAATAGCAGCGATGATAATTGTATTGTCCAGCTCTTTATAAATGACCCAGTAATGTTTAGCTAATATTATTTTCCTTGCATCCCGTTTATGTGTAATAGAACCTATAAAAGGATATTTGCTAAGTATTTTTAACTTTTTGACCAATTCATCATCAATTTTTTAGCGCCGCTTAAGAAGCACCCTTATCGATAAGATCTTTAAGAACAGCTAAGTATGACTTTCGGGCAGAAATTGCCCAATCAATTTTTTTGGACACAATTACTTATTGTTTTGATTATCAAATAATTGCTTTATTTGTGCCCATAAGTCCTTATCACTGATAACATCCCCTTTTTCAATTTCTGCAAGCCCCTTGTCAATATGTGCCTGTTTATCCAACGGCAGATCATCCCACCAGTCATTAACTTCTGTTTGCTCTGCACCGGCAACCAGTCCACTTGTGTAATCCAATACACGTTGTAAAAGCTTGTTATCCAATCTTTCAAGTAAAAAGAAAAGATGATCTCGAAGTTGAATTTCAGAATTATTCATGTTTTTCATGATTAAAATAAAAAAAGCTTATACAGTCATTACTTTTTAGTATCGCTATGTTTTATAAAAAAATGGAATTTTTTTTATTGCAAGACACTATAAATATAAACACTTATCGTAAAAATAATAATAAAAAATTCCTTTAAGGAAAATTTTTATTCAAAAAAAAGTTTGAAAAAACATGGTTAAGTAAGGATGAACATTAAAAATGAACTTTGTAAGTCTAGGCAGCTTTATTGTTCCTCAATCTGCTAAATTGACTAAAATTCCAATCAGGTGCAATATAGCCAAGAGCAACAATGCTGCTCCAACTATCCACATCACCGGAAATGCTGCAATGATGCCCCAGATTAAGAAAGTTAAACCCAGTATGAGGTTAATGAAAATGCCATAAAAAAAAATCAGTGAATAAGCCAGAAGACCAAAGGGCCCTGAATCCTTGTCAATGAATAATCTGGAAAAAATAAAATAAAGACTGAAGAATAAATCCAAGCCGCCAAAAAGAATAACGCCGCTTAGCCAAAGACCTAAAATGCCTATTGGGATTCCAATTCCGAACATAATTATTCCGGCAAAAAATGCGATTATGATAGAGAACAAAATGAATGTTTGAAAAAAGCCTTTATTATTTTCAGCATCCTTATTCCGTTTATTCTTTTTCTTAGTTTTTTCTTTTTTGCTGATTGGCAATTCGCTGACACTGACACCTGGGTTTACTGGGTTTACTCCTGCCTGCAAGGGCGTCGGTAATTGCAGTATAATACTAAGGATGAATAAAACTGTCAGCAAATATTTTGAAAAAGATATCTTTGAAATGTTCATTATAAATAATTAAAATTCGATAGTAATATGAGGTGCTTCTTTTCTAATTTTTTCAATTTGTGTTTTTGAGATAGGATTTCCTCTAAGATTCAATATTTTAAGTGCTGATAATTTAGAAATCCAGGAAGGTATTATTTGTATTTTATTACCCGCAAGTTCAAGAATTATAAGCTGAGGTAGTTGATCTAAGTTTGTCGGAAAACTTTTAATGTGATTGTTATTCAAATCTATTTTCCGCAATTCTTTCAGCATAAAAATCTCCTCTGGAATAAAATTCAAATTGTTGTTGTTTAAATATAAATGCATTAGTTCTTTATATTTAATAAGTTGATTTATTTTTTCATCGTTATCATCCAATTCTTGATTAGATAAATTCAGCATACCAAGTTTTTGGGGGTTGTTCAACCAAATTTCTTTATTATCGGACTTTTTAAATATATTTTTTCCAATTTTTTTGGTGTTTTTTTGAAGTTCTTTTAGCGGTTTTTCGATAATTTTAGATGTCTCAACAGTTTTTGTTTTCTTGGTTTCTTTATTATTGGAGTAATTTAAAATTGGGAATAAATAAAAAATAATAGTAGTATTAATTGCAATGGGTAAAATAAGAATTTGCGTTAATCCAAAGAAATTGCCGCTATAAATAGAAAATAGGCTAAATGAAGTTGTTGCAACAGCAATATAAAACAAATGACTTCCTTTTAATAACCATTTATTTCTATCATCTGCAGATTCCAAAGGACTTATAAGCCATAAAACCAAATTGCTGACAATGCTGACAATTAAGGCTATGAATAGAAACTTTAAAATAAAAAATGCAAGAATCGCAAGAATTACTCCTAATTGTAATATTGCAGAAACAAGAAAGTTGATATCTTTCAACCAAATTGCATTTTCATTGAAGCGTTTTTTTGTAAAATCAGCAAATTTTGATTTTACTGCAATCCTGAAGAAAAATATTGTTAATACAGAGAAAATAAACCCATATAAATATATTGGCTTCCAGACGAAATTAAATTCAATTTTTTCAACCGGAAACTGTTCTGAATATTTATAAATGGCATAAACAGCCCAAGAGATTGCCCCAAGAATATTAAAAACAACCCCTGCCCAATAGTTAATTTTATTTAAGCGATATATGCCTGAAGTAAGAAGTAACGTGATTAAAAAAACAGGAATTCCAATAATCTGTATGCTGAAAAAAGTACTTAATATTGCTGCCTGAAAAGCAGTTGTCAGTGCCCAAAAGTCGGCCCAACGCAGTTTTAATCTAAAATCAACTGCTTTGATCAGTTTAGGACTGTAAAAGCGCAGTACAGATAAGACCAATTTTTCTCCAATTGTTGAAGATGATTGATTGGCTTCCGATGAATGGGCAAAAACAGCACTAAATCCTTGTTCTTTAAAGTCTTTAGCAGACGAAGCATTGTTTAATTCTTTTGAAGGCAGTTCGTTCTTATTGAAGCCCCTCTTTTCTGGCCGATAATTTTCTAAAGCTGATTCCGGAACATAGAGTTCTTTTTTCAAATTTCGATCGAGCAGGCTTTTTTGGAAATTTGGTGAGAGATTGTACTTGCGATTTGGAATGCCGACAGGCAGACTTTCGACTGATTTTTGTGCTTTTTTGTCTAACTGAAGCTTAAATAACCACAACAGTAAGCCAACAATAGCGAGCGGGACCCCAATCAATAAATATTTAAGGTAGAAAATTAAACCATATTCAGTTTTATTGTCTTTTTTAACAAGTTTCTGTTCGTTTTCATTTTTCAGTTTTTGTTTGGGCCGATCTTCTTTAATGTACTCTTTATTTTGTTCCTTAATAATTTGCTTTTGTTTATTTTCAACAATTTGCAGGCTGTCACCAGGGTGAATAAATGTTTTTTCTTTTCTCAGATCTATTTTTTGCGGTAAATAAGTTGATGGACGTAAATAGGCGAGACCTATCGTCAGAAAATAAAGGCCGACAAGG
>JBIKQC010000258.1:0-7080 GCA_044349855.1 Saprospira sp. | reverse complement strand
TCCTAATTATCGATTTTAAAACAATCTCAAAAACATAAATAAAAATCGTCGAAGACAGCTTGTCCATTTGTCGAAATCATCCTACTAATGCGGCCAAAAGTAAAAAAAAGTACGCGGCAGCCTTACTTGAATTGTAAATATATATTGATTACTAATTTAAACATGGATTCTATTCCATTTTGCACTTTTGGTGTTACAAACATATCGCTCCCGTTGGTGCTGAGAATTAAGACATCAATAGCTAAGACACAATAAAAAAACCCCGAAGAAAAGTCTTCAGGGCATATAATAAAGAGTCATGAGTATAATTAAAATAATTAAACTAAAATCAATCGCAATAAGACATACAACCCAGCAGAGAGACCAATTGAAACAGGAAGAGTTAAAATCCATGCCATTAAGATATTGCGGATTGTTTTTTTCTGAACGTTACCTTTCCCGCCTTTGGCAAACATTGTTCCCATAATGGAAGAAGACACAATATGTGTGGTACTCACCGGTAATTTAAAATAAGTGCTGGCAAAAATAGTTCCCGCAGAAACCACCTGAGAAACAAAGCCTTGAGAATAATCCAACGCTGTTTTTCCAATTTTTTCACCGATTGTCTGCACAACGCGTTTCCAACCGATCATAGTACCAATGCCCAAACAAAGCGAAATTAGAATAATTGTCCAGGTAGGCGCAAAATCTGTATAAGATAGCATTTCTTTGCTGGCCGACTTCAATACACTACGTTGATCGTCATTCCAAACCTTTTTTGCATCCGGATGAGCCAAAGCCTTTTTAATCTCAGTGGGTAATAGATTGCGCAATTGTTTGCGGGTATCAAGAATAAGATTTTTTGGCTGCTGATCAACAGGAAGTTTAATATTTTCCGGAATTTGAGCTAATAGGGATCTTGTAACAACAATTTCTTTATTGAGTTTTGCTACATTATCTTTTAAAGGACCTTCACTGTCAGTTGCTTTTAACACCCTCTCCATTTTTACCAAAGTTGCCTCTGCTTTAATCGCATCAAAGGTATCAGGATTCAGCGCAAAATAAGTAGGCAAAAAAGCAATCAGCACTACCATAAGCAGTCCAACACCTTTCTGTCCGTCATTGGAACCATGTGTATAACTTATACCCATACTGCCAAAAATTGTCAGGAGTCGGATACCTAAAGGCGGTGCTTCCTTATCTTCAGCTGCCTCATATAAAGTCTTACTTTTAATGGTGTAACGCATGATAATCAGCAAAAACCAAGCAACAAAAAAGCCAAAAACCGGAGTAATCAGCAAAAACATAAACACCTCATAAACTTTCTGAAGCTGTTCTTGAGAAACTTCTGCAAACACCATACTCGCACCTATCAGTGCACCGATAAGCGTGTGGGAACTCGATGCAGGAATGCCAAAATACCAGGTTCCTAAATTCCACAAAATTGCAGATATGAGGACAGCAAGTAGAAATGCTATGTTTTCTCCAAGTGGCGCATACATAAGTTCTGAAAGCGGAATAAGTTTTAGGATGCCCATCGCTACACCTAATCCGCCAAAAATTACTCCCAAAAAATTTAGAACACCTGATAATACAACCGCTCTGGTCGGAGAGAGACTTTTTGTATATATAACAGTCGCAACAGCATTTGCTGTATCGTGAAATCCATTAATAAATTCAAAAAAACAGACTGCAAGTACGCAGATGACAAGTAGAATAAAAACCCCGGTAGTAAGGTTCAGGCCGCCCAAGCTCGATAGTAATAAATACATAATTTATTGTTTGGATGTAGAATCGGCAAATCTAATTATTCAGCAACAAGGAATCAGGAATCCAATATTAATAAATTATTAAGTATTATTTTGCGGATATTTTAAATATTAAAATCAGGCCTGCCTTTAGGGTCGTTCGGGCGCATGACCGTACAGGCTATCCGCTTGGGTGTCGTCCCTCGACCCCGCTCCTATCTTTCACGCAATTTCCTGACGGTTCGTTTAAAACGACCCTAAACTCATTTTTATTTACCAAAATTCTCAATCAATCGGCCTTTCATCTGTGTAAATTCTTCCTCATTGATAACACCCATTTCTTTCAGTTCAGCCAGTTCCTTCAGTTTTTTCACAATGTCATTATTAACTTCTGTTTTAGGTTCAGCCTTAGGCTCTGTTTTTGATTTTTCTTCCTTGATATTCACCACTTCAATATCCTCAGGTTCTGAGCTGCCTTTTTTCTCGGATTTTTTCTTTTCAGCTTCCTCTTTAAGATCTTCGGCTACTTTTTTGCCTTTTTCAAACTGCTCATCGTAAAATTTACGGAAACGGTCTGTATCGAAATCCAAGAAAGTACCTCCTGTTTCAAAATGAGTTTTGAAAACCTGACCCAATGCATAAGTGGATGCACCGGAGAGCGCCGACATAGATACCCCTCCCAATGCAGATCCGATTCCGGGAATCATCTTAATCAAGGCACTCGCGCCCAAGCGGGAAAGTCCTGAACCGGCCAATGCAGTAATAAGTGCCTTGCCTTCAGTTTCTTTAAAATCAATATCATAAACTCCGCTCAAGCTTTTAACCATATCGAGCTGAACAGCAGCAACTGCCAAAAAATCAGCCACGGGAAAAGGAATAAAGCCAGCTCCCATTGACCATAAAATATGGTTTCTAATCGTTCTGTCCGCTCTTTTTGAACGGTCTTTGTCATTATTGTTGTTTGACATTTTTCCTGCAAATTTATAAGCCTTGTAAATGTATTTTGGATTAAACATATAACTAATTTGAGGATTTGAGGATTTGAGAATTGAACGGAATGAGTTATTTAATTTGAAAATAAAATCACAATTGCGGAAAAATACTATTTGACTTATTTTCAATTATTTAGACCAAAAAATTGATTTATCAATGATCCGAACTTTTATCAGATAAGTACAACTTATCTCGTCACTTGTGACAAGATCATCTCATCCGCACAACTTGTCCCGACTCAAGACGGAATCACCACATAATCATATCCTCACATTAACCTGTCCAATATTACAAAATAAAATTAAAAAAAGTTGCTTTTTGTTTGTAACTTTTCTTCACAATTGTATTTTAAATAAACAATCAAACTTACATGAATAGATTTAAAATTTTTTTAAGCGTGCTCATTGTTCCGCTATTAGCTTTTACTCCGGGCAAAACGGATTTTGCAGCTTATTACGGACCGGCTTATACTGACGCTGTAAGTTTTCTGGCCAAAAATCGAATTGTATTCCAAAAGGCTGCCAATGATTACAATATTCGTGAAAAGAATCTCAAGTCTATTGTTTTTCCGGAATTATTGAGATACAATATCCTGCAGAATCTGATTGAAACCAAGGCTTTGGAATTGCTTTATGTCAAGGGAGGAACAAAAGCTGCCGACTTTTCCATCGGACATTTCCAAATGAAGCCATCTTTTGCAGAAACAGTGGAGGCTATTGCAGCTGACAATGATGAAAAAAATGACGAAAAAAATGACGAATGGGCTGAAGATTTTCACGCACTATGCAGCTATGGAAACCTTGACGAAAAAAGCAAAAGAGCAAAAAGAGTGGAAAGACTTTCCAGTCTTGAATGGCAACTGAAATATCTGGCCTGTTTTTACAAATATACTGAAAGACAATTAGATAAAACCCTCAGCCCTTCAGAAAAAATCCAAAAAATTGCCGCCCGTTACAATTGCGGCCTGCAAAGAACAGAGGCAGAAATTGAAAAACTGATGAAGCGGCCTTCCTTTCCTTACGGTTATTCGGTCGATCCTAAAATACAGCACAACTACAGCGATGTGGCTGTCTATTACTACTTAAAAAATTAGCACTTAACTGCCGAAGGCTGAAGTCAACGGCTCAATAGGGTACTGCTTCAGAAGGCTAAAGCCATCCTTTCACTGACCAATTTGATAATTTTAGTGTGAATTAATTATAGACATAATTAAGTAACTCAATTATCAGTACTTATCGTAAAATTACTTTTGTAAAATCCGCTGTTTTCGTAGAAAACTAATCCGTTTTTTTTAAAATCCGTGAAGATCAGTATTAATTTGTGTGTCCGATTTATCGGATCCGTGTTCCAACTCTACCCAAGTTTCATTACTTAGATCTTCAAAATTTATTACTACACTAATCTTAAAAACACTTGATTTCTTAAAATACTCAAGTTAATATTTGCGAACATTGCGGTAAAATTATAGATCATGATCTAACAACCAAAAGTACATCATTCTTATTTTACAATAGAAATTATAAATCAAAGGAAGAACATCCATAAACCAAAAACACAACCAACCATGAAAAAGATCCTAAAAAAAATCAGTCTCGGCCTACTTGGCCTAGGTCTGCTTGCTGCCTGCAACGGACCAAAAAGCAACACAGTTGCCCTAAAAAAACTGGAAATCAAATCCCCTATTCCTGAACTCGACATCAAATTTGAAGAATTTGAGCTGGATAACAGCAAAGATAAGGTATTGAAAACCAAAAGAGGCAGTCAGATTCGTATTCCCGCAGGAGCAATTGTCGATAAAGAAGGCAAATCCGCCGGAACTGTAAAAATTAAATACCGCGAATTTCACGATGCTGTAGATGTTTTTCTTTCCGGAATTCCTATGGACTACAATGCGCAGGGAACCAAAAGAAATATGCAAACTGCCGGCATGTTTGAACTGAAAGCCGAAAAAAGCGGAGAAGAACTGCAGATAGCCAATGGCAAAACAATCGGCGTCCGGATGGCTTCTTACGAGCCCGGTACCGATTACTCCGTATTTTACCTCGATAAGAAAGGAAAAGGCTGGGAATTTTTGGACTACAATTCTCAGGTAGAAGTAAACGGCGAAAAAGAAAAATTGAAAAAATCTATTGAAGGCAAAGGCCCGTCTATGCCCTTCCCTTTGGATGATAAATATTTCGCCTTCGATTATATGGCCATTCTGGACGTTATGTTAAATGACGATTACTTCAAAATTCAGGACAACATAAAGAATCCAGCGATTGCTGCCAAAGCAAAAAAATATGGCCTGATGTGGCTGAGCACCCGTTGCAACGAAACAATTACCTTCAAAGGTGTGCAACAGCCTGCTGCCCTCATGGTTTGGAAAAGAATTTCAGGTAACCCTTTTCCAGCCTGGATGAAGGACGAAAATCGTGATTATAACACCCTTACCCATAAAGGCGGCAATATCTATGAACTTTCTGTTGAAGATAATGCCGGTTCAAAAACCTACAAAGCGACGATTGAATGTATAATGCCAATTTCTGCCCTCTTTAAATTTGCCCCCGAATATTGGGAGAAAAATTACAAAGATGCTATGGCAAAAGTGGAAGCTGAAATGGAGCGCCTGAAAATGGAGGCCGATGTTTTCCGCAGTTTTGAAGTGAGCGGATTCGGTATCTACAATTATGATAAACTCATGAAAGAAGATGATGCCGTGAAAGTTATCGCCAATTTCATGCCCGATGAAAGCATCAAAAAAGGCAATGAAACCTACGATATGAATGTGGTATACTATGTCCCCGGCGACAATAAAACCCTGATTAAATTCCCAAAAGCTGATTGGGGCAAGGTAAATTTGGTTCCCGGCAACAAGGGCCGCTTTATCACGGTACTTCCGGGCTCCGCCTTGGGTGTCTATGCTGCCGAAAAATATATGGCACTCGATTTTGATGCGCTCCGCAAAAAGGACAATCCGACTGTCGATTTTGTTCTGCTAAAAACAATGGATAAGGCAAGTTCTGCCGATGACATCAGAAAGGTACTTAATTTTTAGAAAGGGATTGAGTGATAGGCTAAAAGCGCAGGAACGGAAGTTTTTGCGCTTTTGGTTTTTATTCAAATAGGGATTATGGCATGCCCCCGATTCAGCTGCGCAATCGGGGTCGCCTGCCTCGGCGGCTTTGCTGACAAGGCGCTATTCGCTCCAGCAACTGCATTGCATTCCGTTGCGTCCGCTGCTATCCCTCATGCTTTTTCCTAACGGAGTCGCTGTCAGTGAATCAAATACTTAGGAAATAAAATCTTGGTTTGAGATGATTTTTTAGATATTTTATTATATATATTTTTAGGGTTTGACAATGAATCTAATCTTGAGCAGTATTATTTTCAAATATTCAACTCGTCCAAAAGACGAGACTAATTTTCAATCTGATAGATATCGG
The DNA here is from genome assembly GCA_044349855.1 of Saprospira sp. GTDB lineage: Bacteria > Bacteroidota > Bacteroidia > Chitinophagales > Saprospiraceae > Saprospira. The sequence continues at coordinate 935 of JBIKQC010000258.1, read as the reverse complement.
ATTAACTCCCCTACGCACAAATCAATTTTTACATTTTTTCCTAAAAAGTGTATCTTTGTAACGTTAAAAAAATCAGGAATTGCTACCGAAGCTTTAGCTAACCAAGAGTGACGGTTCAGTTAAATAATCCTGATGTCTATCTGTTTTGTGCTTCTATTAAATTTTGGTACTAGGTTCAAGTTCAGTTCTTCGATTGAACATTTGTACTAAAAATCCACTGCGCCGAGCGCCAAAACTTTAGCAGCTATTCTATGACCAACAGTACTGTACAATAAACAGACATAAATGAAATTAACAACATTCTTATTTTTTAGTATTCTATCCGTTTTGAATTCCTGCAATGGGCAGCCTACTAATTCGAATAACTATTCTGTCCTCTTCAATGAAATAAATGTAAAGGGCGACACTGTAAATGAACTAGGAAGCAGTATTATGGTCATTTATCAAGACAAGAAAAATACATATTGGTTTGGCAGTTGGAAAACAGGGGTATATAGATATGACGGTAAGACATTGGTAAATTACACAACAAAACAGGGTTTGTATAACAATAGAATTGATGACATAAAAGAAGATAACTCCGGCAACATATATTTCACCGGTATGAACCCAAATTCTACATTAACAAAGTTTGACGGAAAATCATTTACCAATATTAAAGCAACCCCAAGTAATGACTGGAAACTTGAAGCAAATGATTTGTGGCTAATAAATGCTTATCAAACCGAAAAAGTTTACCGCTTTGATGGTAATACCTTTTATGAATTGACAGTTCCAAAGCCACCTAAAATTAACAATCTATTTGAAGTATATAGCACATATAAAGACAGAAAGGGAAATATTTGGTTCGGCACTAATCCATCAGGTGTATGTCGTTATGATGGAAAATCATTTGAATGGATTACAGAAGAAGATGTAACAGAATTTCGAAATGA
>JBIKQC010000257.1:0-7091 GCA_044349855.1 Saprospira sp. | reverse complement strand
GTATATTTCCATTCAAATAAAAATAGATATTCTGATCTGCAAAATCAGTATTAAGCCGACAGAGCATCTGCATTGCTTTTTGTACAGATGCAAAACCGGAACCCGAACTGCTTCCTATTAAATGTATGGTAACAGGAATATAAACTGTGCTTCTGGATGCCGAAAGCTCCGATGAAATTTCGGTCCTGTTACGCATCATTCTAGCTTTGACAAGTGCATCATCACTATGATTTACACCACAGTTATGATGTTGAGCATTCAAACCTAAAGCAAATAGGGCAAGAAAAAGTAGCGGGAAATATTTTTTCATATTATGATGTTATGAATAATTAATTATTAAATGTTGAATGTTGATCCGAGCTTTATAATTATTCACCCTACGGTGAGTTATTTAATTTTCAATATTGAATTATTTATATTCTCTGTAAATTTTATTCAATGATTAAGACTGTAGATTTATTGCCCTTTTCCGTTAATAGCTGCACGATATAGTAACCTGACGCAAAGGAAGATACATCAAAATAGCGGTAATGCTCGCCGGCCTCGCATTGCTGCATGGCTTCATTCAACATTAGTCGTCCATCAGCAGAATAGACGCGAATAGAGCTGCTCATTGGCTCAGAAATATTAAAATAAATTGATGCAGTTGAGCTTTTTACAGGATTTGGACGGGTCATGATAGTCATCTCAGTATTTGAAATATCTCTAATACCTGAAACTGTTTCTGTACTAAAATTGGAGAAGGGTGAAAATCCTGCACAATGATAACCTTTACTGAAAGGCATTACCGCCCAGCGGTAATTGCCGCCATTGATAAGGACCGAAGTCGGCAGTTCGGCAAAATTCTGCGCATTTACCAATTTTGTCATTACTGTTTGTATAGGGCTGCCAAAAAGCATTCTTTCGACAGTTACTATGAACGAGGTTGCAGGTCCCACATTTTGAGAGTTCCATTGCAAAATGACGGAACTCTGACCCTGAAGAGGTACAATGGCAGCATTCAATGGAGATATTGCTGATATTGCGTTCCAGTCAAGGCTGTCAGTGTTTGGCGCGGGAAAAAAGAGCCAATTGCGATTGACAACAGAAGCCATGATAGCCGTTTTCTGTTCACTGCTAAAACTGTCAACACAGGCATCATAAAAATAGGACATATAGAGTCCGGTGCTTGGACTGATAGCAGTTCCCGAAGGGTCAAGAGCGATACCGGGCATAGGACATTGTTCTCTTTCTGAGATATAGTCGGCAGGAGTATCACAAAAACCATCGGCTGAACTGTAGCAATTTGCTAAAGGACCTGTTCTTGCTACATACTCCACTTCTTTTTTCCCGCCATGGCTGTCATTTATGGAATCAGGAGCCGGAACATTATTATAAAGAACTCTTGCATCGGTGCCCTCCCAACCATAAAAAGTATGCATTAGCGTAAAAAAGTGCCCCAATTCATGTGTAATAGTTGTGGAACCCCCATTAGCATAGCTGTTCAGAATAAAAACATAATCACCGCGACGGGAATAATAGCCAGCCACGCCACCTCCGGCACTGCCATTGGTAAAAATATTCAGGGCAGTAGTATCTTTAAGTGCTATCATCCTGTCTACAGCTATGGAATCATAAGCATCCATAAAAATAGTATCATCTTTAACAAAACGAAGGCTGTCTTTCAAATAAAAGCGAAGATTCTGATCTGCAAAATCCTCATTCATTCGACAGATCATATTAATAACACCCTGAGGGCCTGCAAAACCCTGACCGTTGCTGTTACCGACAATATGCACTACAACGGGTATATGAATATTGAAACGTTGCTGCTGTATGGATTGTATTTGCGAAACAGGTATAGTGTTCCTGTTCCTGAACATTTGTTCTCTGATAGCAGCTGCATCACTTTGGCTCAGACCGCATTCACCGGGAAGGGTTGTCTGTGCAAAAGCATTGACTGATAGCAGAATAAACAGGATTAGTAAAAATCTCATTTTGTTTTATTTTGTAATTTATCTCAATTTTGCAAAAACGACATCTTTAGGAATTAGCGCCCAAAGATGTCGTCATTTGTAAGTTGTTATTTTTATGAGGTGTTAAAAATTAGCGCTGTACTACCAATTTTTGATGAAGGGAACCTTCAGGAGTAGTCACTACCAATACATAAACACCATTGTTCAAAGATGAAACATCGAGCAGTTGCAGGTTATCGCCTGAGTTCAATTCAACTCCGTTCATATTGATAATCTGTTTGCCATCCATGCTGTAAAGCAGCATTGATGCTGTAGTTGCATTGGGTACGTTGATGAGGACATCAGCGGTCATTGAACCTACAGGATTGGAAAGAATGGTCATTTCAGCAGAAGTTTTAAAAACATCTTCCACTGCAGTTGCCGGAGCAGTAGTAGAAAAAGCAAAAGGTGCTGAGTATGCTGCACAAGTCTGATACTGATTGAAAGGTTTAATTTTCCAAGAATATTGACGTGGGTAGCTCAATAATGCAGCAGGTATTGTGTAAGTGTTTGTACCGTAAACAATAGCTTTTGAAACAGTTTCGATAGCTGAACCGAAAAGGGTACGTTCAACATATACTACATAACCTGTAGCATTTGGAACGGCATTCCAAGTAAGTACAACATCGTTTACAAGTGGCGCAGATGCTCCACCTATTGGACTTACACCAACTACAGATGCGCTGCTTACAAGTGCATTAGGAGTAGGCGCAGCAAGATTGCTCCATCCGCGTCGTATTAAATCGGCTGCAATTGCACCTTTTTGCTGAGGGCTGAAGGAATCTACGCAGGCATCGGCATAGTAAGACATGATTAAAGACTCTTCCGGATTGATAGCAGCTCCTGTATTGTCTGTGCCACCACCTGTATAAGGGCAATTGGCACGGAAAGAAATGTAATCTGCAGGAGTATCACAGAATCCATCGGCTGCAGAAGCACAGTTTGCTGAGCCACCGGTACGAGTAACACGCTCAACTGCATCTCCGCTTACAGTATTTGGTGCTGCACCACCTGTAAAATCAGTGCCCTCCCACCCTAAAAAGGTATGAGGAAGTGTAAAAAAGTGTCCAACCTCGTGAGAACCGGTACTGGATGATCCGTTTGCCATTTGGTTTAATACAAAGATATAATCACCAAATGGGCTGTAGTAACTCGCTACCTGATTGTTAACAGATGCACTTGTGTAAATATTGAGGCAGTTAGCGGCTTTATTACTGATCATAAAAGTAGCAGCAGTATTTCCTGAACCATTATTATAAACAGAAGTATTATTAGAATAACGGACTGAATTTGCAGCATCTTTCAGTACAAATTGTACATCCTGTGTTCTGTAGTCATTATTCATATCGCAATGCATGGCAAAAATCTGATCTATATCGCAATATCCTGCACCATTGTTATCACCCACAATTGTAAATTTTACAGGGACATAGGTAATTGCTCTTGAATTTTGGAAGGCTTCAATTTGTTCTGCCGGAATACTTCTGCGGTTTTCCAGCATGCGTTCTTTGATTAAAGCACCGTCTTCTACTCCCACACCACATCTGTGTTGTGCAAAAGCAGTAGTTCCGATTAAGGCTAAAAAAGCAGCTGTAGTAAATTGTTTAAAATTCATAACTCTAAAGATTAGGATTGGTTTAAAGTTGATAACTCATTGTGTTAAGAAATTGAAAATGTATGCTTTACAAAGTTTGGTATCATGCTAAATTTATTCCCGTCAAAATATTTTAACAAACATTCAGGAAAGTTGTACAAATATAATTGATAAACTCCTTATTTTTGAGAAATAGCCACTCTTTGTTTTACAATTATTATAAACCGCTTTATTATATTTTGGTTCAATCAGATTTCAAAGTATTGCATTTTATAAAAATAAAAACTAATTTTAGGCATATTTAATATCCGCCAAAGTTTATCATGAAAGCAAATATATTTATTCTAATCCTCTGCACACTAATTTTTTCCGTTTCTGTAGGTTTTTCACAGACAGCAATGCTGAGCAATCAAGGGGCTTTAATCTCTGTTAAGGGCGGTGCTTTTATTGCTGTTCATGGCGACGCGATGAATGAACGCAATGGGTTATTCCACAATTCAGATACCATTCATCTCTTTGGGGACTGGAAAAACAATGCAGGTAATGAAGCTTTCTCAAGCATTGGCGAAGGAGTTGTAACCCTTCGGGGAAATAATCAGACTGTAAGCGGAACAGATATTTCCCGATTTTATGACCTGAGATTAGAAAACAGCGGTGTTAAATTCGGAAGCGGAATTGATATTTATATAGATGGCTTTTTGCGGCTGAATGACCGTGAATTGAATATGGACAGCAATGTGGTTCATGTTTTTAATCCTAATCCCTCTGCTGTTCAAAGTGGCCTAAACAGTAATTTTGGATTTGTGAGTGCTTCAGAGAATGGTGGTTTACTTCGTCATACCAACAGCAATGCAGAATACGCATATTATTTGGGGTCAACCCTTGGCGCTACCCGTTTCAGACCGCTTCAAATAAGACCTGAAACAGCTTCAGCAAATGCTTACCGGGCCCGTTTTGCCAATACTGATCCTAATAACGAAGGGCTTGACAGGGCACAAAAGGATTTCGAAATCTGCAATATAAATCCGAATTTTTATCATCGGGTTGCACAGACAGTCGGTAACAGTGCAGCTTTTATTGACTTTTTTATCAATACTGCAACTGATGGAAATTATAATGGCATTGGGCATTGGTCGGCTCTGGCATGGAGAGAGGAAGTAAGCGCCGCAGCAGGCAGTAACAACTATGGTTTGGACAGATTAAATAGTGACTCAGCTGTGAGTAATTTCAGCCCCTACCCTTTTGCATTGGTAAACCTTAGTCCCGAAATTTTGCTTGCCTCTGATGCAAATCCCATATGCAGTAATGTATCTATCAATTTTGAAGCTCAGGGACCTTATACAACCTTTAATTTTATTGTTGACTCCCTTTTGCAACAAAGCAGTAATACCAATATTTACGAAACACAGCTGACGGCCGGAATGCATCCGGTTTGGGTAACAGGATCTGACGGTATTTGCGGCAGAAGCAGCGATACTTTATTTATAGAGGTTCTGCAGGCTCCTACTTCCAGTATATCAAATGATACTGTTATTGTTGAGGGTTCAGCAGCAAATTTACTGGCATCAGGCGGTGACTTTTATGAATGGACCCCGGCTATTGATTTGAGTTGTGCGCTTTGCCCCAATACTTCCGCTTCACCGTTGGTCAGTACCACTTACACTGTATCTGTTGAAAATATTGAAGGCTGTTCTGTAACTGATACTGTTTTGGTAGAAGTGAAGTCAGATGCCGGGCAGTTACTATTCATTCCAAATGTTTTGACACCCAACAATGACGGCTACAATGATACCTGGAAAATTGATAACATTCAACTTTTCCCATCTAACAGTGTTATAATTGTAAATCGTTGGGGAGATGTTGTCTTTCGCTCAAATAATTATAATAACGAATTCGACGGCAATTTCTCAGGTGGATTACTTCCATCAGGAACCTATTATTACATTCTTGATTTAGGTCAGGGTTGGGGAATTTTTAAGGGTGATGTAACTATTATCCGAAAATAACTTTTAAAATAACAGGGCTTGCCACTGAAATCGAATAATTATACAACTCGTAACAGCATGCGATGACTAACAAAAAAGAAAATAAAATAAATTTAAAGTCAGGTACACTGCTCATTGCAGAGCCTTTTTTGGAAGATCCTCATTTCAGAAGATCTGTGGTACTGATTTGTGAACATCACAATAAAGGTACTATTGGATTTATTTTGAATAAACCTGTTGGAATGAATGTCAGCAATCTACTGTCGGGTTTTCCTGATTTTGATTCTGAAATTTTTTATGGCGGTCCTGTGCAAACTGATACGATTCATTATATTCACTCAAAAGGAGATCTAATAGAGGATAGTGTGGAAATAGGCCCGGGATTATATTGGGGAGGTAAATTTGATCAACTTAAATTTTGTGTTGAAAATGGATTGATTACCCCCTTTGAAATCCGTTTCTTTGTTGGATACAGCGGGTGGGGAGAAGGGCAACTTAATGAAGAAATGACCTATATGAGTTGGATGACGAGTGCAGTAGACAAAAACTATGTTTTAGGCAATTCTACTGATGCCAAATTACTGTGGAAAACCGTATTGGAACATGAGGGTGATGTTTACAGTGTAATAGCTCAAATGCCAATTCCTCAATGGAATTAAAAAATGCTGATAAAACTAAAAAGCTGTATGGATAGTCTCCATACAGCTTTTTACTTTTATCATAAACACTATTCATTGGGGTCAGGCACTGTATTGGGTGATCCCGGAGCAGGCAATTGATTCATATATATTTGAGCACCTTGTTGAGTCTTTAAAATTAAGATGCCTTTTGCGGGCTGTTCCCAAGTCATCTCTCCTACTAGTAGTTCTGATAACTTGGTATTTTTATCGTTGCTGCAGCATGGATTTATTCTGCAATTAAAATTTCCGTTGAAAGACACACTTAATTCAGTTGGGTAACTGATTGCTTTCACGCAAAGGTTTTTACGGAAATCCAAAATGATATCAGCTGCACGGAAAGTTAATTTAGGCGCATCATCAGTCCATTCTATCATGATGTCTTTGGGTGCTGTAAACAGTTTTTTCACTTCCCATAAAGTGCCTTCCAATTTTAAAGGTGCTGCTACTGCAGTAAATTTATCTACAAGATGAACACTAATTTCGCTGTTGGTAAAGAGCATTTTGTTTTCACTTATTTTATAAGAGAAAGTTCCTTTCATCTTATCCAAAAGTCTTTTAACATCTTGATTCATATCTGTCAATTGTTGTAAACAGTCGAAACGGCTTTCCATGATAAACTGGGTCTCCGCATAGGAAAGCATAGCGTTGCAGATAATTGGTTTATTAGGTTTTATTGTTATTCTATCTTTGCCAAATTCAACTGAAACCGGCTCATCGAAAATAAACTCTTCACCGTCAATTTTCATTTTTTCCAAGTACCAAACTTTTGAACTCAAGCTTTTGAATGATATGTCACTCAAGGTACCCAAACTTTCGCTTTTTTCACACTGCAGAAAAA